>JBJOFA010000295.1:0-2844 GCA_046049015.1 Actinomycetota bacterium
GCACCAACAACTATGTCTCTGCGACCAACGGGGGCCGAGCCCTTGACGGTTCCGCAAGTATCTCTTGGTGCCAATCAGGTTCTCACTCAGTCATTGATTGTTGGTCTCAGTAACGGATCGCTGACCATCACTAACGGAGAGGGCGCCGCCAATCTCATTATCGATATCACCGGATGGTTCCGTTCCGATGGCAGTTTCGCGGCATCGCCACCGCAGCGCGTGCTTGAAACCAAAGCAAAATTGTGTGGGGTCACCGTTGGCCCCAATGAGACTCGCACGGTTCGACTGACCACTGCTGGCGATGTAAGCGCGGCCATGGTGAATGTCCGTGCTGAAGCAGCCTCGCAACCCACATTCCTCACCGTGTGGCCCTCGGGCGCGCCACGGCCTGCCATTAGCAACGTGAATGTGATGCCCGGGTCATCGGTGAGCAACGTTGCAGTTGTTGACTTGGGTGCGGCCGGTCAGATTGATATCTACAACAACGCTGGTTCGGTTGAGATCACGGTCGATGTCGTCGGCTTGTTCCGGGGTACCACACCTGCCGGTGAACCCGTGCCATGCCCCACACCTCCGGCGGCACCGCGGCGGACCACCCCGGCATCCACGGCACCAGCAAATACAACTGCGCCGGCCACCAATGCCCCGCCACCATCGGCATCATGGCAGGCCGAAATGTTGGCAGCCATCAATACTTTGCGCACTGGACGCGGTCTCGTTCCGCTGACTTTGTGCGGCAATTTGAACCGCTCATCGCAGAGTTATGCCGACGTGCTCGTCACCACCGGTGGCATCAGCCATACCGGTCCCGATGGATCTGATCTTCGTCAGCGTGTAGCGGCTGCCGGATATAACGGCTGGACCACTATCGGGGAAAACCTGGCGGCCGGTCAGGGGTCGGTGAGTTCAGTAATGGATGCCTGGATCAAATCGGCCACGCACCTAGCCAATCTCGTCAAAGCGGATTATCGCCACGTTGGTTTTGGCCGCCAGATGGGACGCCTGGCCAACAATGCCACCGACAGTTGGTTCTGGGTGCAGAACTTTGGTGCCAGCGGCAGCTGTTAGTCACTTCGTAGGGCCCGCTAGCCAGATATCCAGACGAACTGGGGCAAATCGACGGCACCTATTAGGGTAAGACCATGAATCGGGGGATGTTCACGGTGCCCGCAGCGCGCCGAATTTATGGAATGCAATTGCCCGTGCAGGCTCAGAGTTCTTATTTCGTTGCCGACTGGGAACGCACCGCCGGCCCCGATGAATTAGCGCGTTTGGCCCGGGCCTGCGATGACAACGGCTATGCATATGTTGGCGTCTGTGATCACGTGGCCTTGCCGGAATCAGTTGTTGGCGGAATGGGCACGCACTGGGCTGATCCCATAGCCACACTCGGCTGGATTGCCGGATTCACCCGCAACGTTGGTTTGCTGACCCACGTGTATGTATTGCCATATCGCCATCCGCGAGTGGCGGCCAAACAATTCGCCACGCTCGACCATCTCAGCAGTGGGCGAGCGCTGATTGGTATTGGTGCCGGGCATGTGGAGTCAGAGTTCAATCTTCTCGGCGTGGATTTCCAACAGCGGGGCAAAGCTCTTGATAACGGAATCCCTGAATTGGCCGCGGCTTTGGAAAACGAATTCGTCGACGGGTTCGGAGCCCGGCCTCTCCCGACGCAAACTCCTCGACCGCCGATCTGGATCGCCGGATCCAGCCCGGTGGCAATAAAGCGCGCCGCGCGGCTCGGTGATGGCTGGTTGCCCCAAGGTCCCTCGAACGCTGAGATGGTGGCCCTGTTAACCGAGGAGCGCGCCCGGCATCATCGCACCGAACCAATGATGATCGGCCACATCACCCCATTCCTGTATATCGGCAGCCCCAGTTGGGATGTTGGTGATGCAGTCGTGACTGGTTCGCCACAAGTTGTCGCCGAGCAAATCTTGGCCGGTACTGCTGATGGGGTGAACCAATTACAAGTGCGGTTCAAAGCGCGTTCCTGCGATGAACTGTGTGAGCAGATCGCCTTGTTCGGCCAGGACGTAGCCCCGCTGGTGACCCGTCTTTCCCAGTGACGTAACCGCTGTTGATTTTTCATGCACTAATGACCTGAGGAGTAACCATGTTGAGCAATCTCGATGACTTTCCTATTCATCAAACATCTGAACCCATGCGCCATGCGGCCACCAGCGATCGCAATTTCTACGACCGCTATTACTTCAATGGTTTTGATCATGAGGGCAACGTCATGTTCGTGGTCGGCCTGGGGGTGTACGCCAATCTTGGTGTGATCGATGCCTTCTTACTGGTTTTTCACGAAGGCCAACATCGCGTGGTGCGGGCTTCGGGGGCCCTTGATGATGCCAATCGTCTTCAGCCGGGCGTTGGTCCACTGAGCATCGAAATCGTTGAACCCTTACGAGTTCTGCGGGTGCGATGTGCCGACAACGAATGGGGCATAACTTTGGACGCCACCTGGACGGGCTCGATCCCAGCGTTCGAAGAGCCTCGTCATTACATTCGCGAAAACGGTCGCACCATTTTCGACACCATGCGACTGGCTCAAACTGGCGGATGGGATGGCACGCTCAGCATTCCCGGAAAGACATTTACTTTGTCGTCAAATTCTTGGTGGGGGACGCGCGATCGTTCCTGGGGAGTGCGGCCCGTTGGTGAAAGCGAACCGGCAGGTATACGAGCCAGCAACCCCTTCAGCTGGTTCTGGATTTACACACCCATTCGATTTCCCGATCATGCTTTGATGATCATCATGCAAGAGCAGCCTGATGGCAGTCGGGTCATGGAAGAGGCCACCCGTATTTGGAATGACGGACGGATCGAACATCT
>JBJOFA010000296.1:0-2841 GCA_046049015.1 Actinomycetota bacterium
AAGATCATCGGCAATGCCGTTGAAATTCCTTGACCCATTTCCGCGCCGGGGCACACCAAAGTCACGGAGTTATCGGCGGCAATCGACACGTATACGCCGAAACTCCCACCGGCAGTGGTTTCGGTGACGGCGGCGTTGGCCCAGCGAACACCGGGTGCGAGTTCGTAACCGATGACCAAGGCTCCACCGGCAGCCCAAGCAGTGCGGGTGAGAAATTTACGACGACTGAGTTCGGCGTTCATGACGCTATTCGACTTGTCATTGATCGATTCAGGTGAGGTGCTCACTGGATACCTGCGACTCGCTTGATGGCCTTGCGCATACGTGGATAGGTTCCGCAGGCGCAAATATTGTCCATGGCTGCATCGATGTCGGCATCCGTTGGTTGGGGCTTGCGTTCGAGTAGGGCGATCGCCGACAAGATTGCTCCGGACTGGCAGTAGCCGCATTGGGGTACTTGTTCCTCAATCCAAGCTTGCTGGACGGCCCGGCCGAGTGCGGTGGACGAGGGACCGTCACCGATGCCCTCAATGGTGGTGATGGCCTTGCTGGCGGCGGAGCCCACACTCACGTTGCAAGATTTCGTGAGCTGTCCGTTGAGCTGCACGTGGCAGGCACCACATTTGATGATGCCGCAACCGTATTTGGTACCGGTGAGACCGACCACGTCGCGCAGGGCCCAGAGCAAGGGCATGGTGCCCTCGGTCCGAATATTGCGGGTTTCTCCGTTGATATTGAGGGAGTAATTGGCCTCGGCCATATCGGGTCCTTTAAACAGTTGATTACGTCGTTCTGCTACCCCGCCAATAGCCCCAGGCAGAATACCGAATACATACCAATAGTTCAGACCAACATCTGTCCTTTTTGATTCACTGCCTAAGTGGGCAGATGTGATCTCAGGCGGTGATGACCAATTGCGGCCGCACGGTGGTGCTTGCCTCGCCCGTTGACAATTGGACCAACGAGCTTGATGACTGGGTGGCCTGCACGACGAAACAGACTCGGTTGACGCCCAAGGTGCGCTGGGCTCGTACGTAGTTCGTGACATCGAATTCGTACCAGGCAGTTTGATTGCCGGTGACCAAACCCGAGGCCACGATCGTCGACTCTGGTGTGGGCTTGTTGTTCCAAGTGATCGTCGACTCGGTCCAGGCAGCGCTCACGGTCTTGATCACCAGTGGTGTGGTGACCCCGCGCGCTCCAGTCATTGACATACGCAGGACGGCTCGGCTGATTGTGCCACTGTGCGACGCGGTATCGAGTTGCAGATAATGCCAACGGGTATTGTTCGCCGAACCGTTTTGGACTCCGCCACTGGTGGCGGTGCCGTAATTGCGCGTCGCATACGAGCCGCCGCGCACTGTGGCGTCGTCGGTAATTGTCAGAGTTGTAGTTGGCGGCGGTGGAGGTGCCGGAGGGTTCGGCAGTGCTCCGGTATTGCCAGTCCCCCGCAGTGACATGTCGAAGACGATGTCACTACTGGTTGCGGCGCTTTGGTGTATTTCCACAGCCAGCACGTTGGTTCCGTTGTACAACTGCCCGGTGATGGGAATAGATAGATAAGTCGTCTCGTCGGCGCCGGCGATCGCCGTTGAGGCCAAGGTTGATGAAGTCACGGTTCCGGTCGGCATATTCGATCGAGCCACTTCGGTGCCATTGAGGTACACCACCGCCCCGTCGTCTCGACGCAAAGAAATTTGCATTGACGAATAGCCGTGACTGGCGTTGAATGTTCTCCGGAAATAGGTGGTGATGTACTTCGCAGTGGTACTGGGCCCGAAACCCACAGTTGTGGCCACCGTGTCGCCATAGCCAAGAGGGGCCGCACCTTGCGACCAAACTGAATCCGTGAAGTAATAGTCCTTCCACGTCGTTCCTAGGTTTGAGCCGAGATCGTGGTACTTCCAGGTTGCTCCAGTAGGAATCAATGTCTCCCACACCGTCGGTGGGGTCACGCTGGTGCGGAACGGTCCGGTGATCTCATAGGTGCGACCGGTGGCGCCGTCGGTGCCCCGTTGCGATGAGATGTACATGCGGGAGTGATCGGGCGAGAATGCCACACCACACCATTCCGAGGCGGAATGACCGTTGATGCGCAAGAAGGCAGCCACTTCGTCATTACCGGCACCATTGTCGGCAATGATGCAGACCTCCATGTTGCCGCCGTCTTCGCACACATAGACATCACCTGATGGTGAATGCACCGTGCAATTGTCGACGGCGTTCAGAGCGGCACTGGGATTGGCGACACCGTCGTAGAGAACCGAGATCGCCTGGGTGTCGAGATTGACTTCCCACACCCGCTTATCTCCCTTGGTGGTGAAGTACATGGTGCGGTTCTCGATCCAGATACCTTCGCCACCATTGAAAACGGAGGTGGTTACTTGGCGGTCGGGTGCACTAGACGAAGTGGCAATCCAGGTCAGCACGCCACTTGAACGGGCCGCAGCGAATAATTGGCCGGCGCTGAAATCTCCGCGCGTTGTCGGTACGAATCGATAGAGCCGTCCATCAATGCTGTCTTCGGTGAGATACACATAGCCGGTCGCTGGATCTTCAACGGCGGCCTCGTGATTGAAGGCTCCGAGTGCCGCACGACGAACGCCTTGGCTCGGCGTCAGGGGATCACATTCGTAGACCTGACCAGTACTGCCATTTTCTTCACAGGAGAACCACTTTCCAGCAACTGTTTTTCCGCCGGCACAGTTACGACTGGTGCCGGTGAGAATCGAGTAGGCGTTGACAATCTGCCCGTTGGTATCGAATCGCAGAGCGCTGGCCCCGCCGCCTCCGCTACCGACTTCGGAATTCACCACATAGACCCAGCCACCACCGGGGACG
>JBJOFA010000297.1:0-2839 GCA_046049015.1 Actinomycetota bacterium
TTTTCTTAGGACTGCTCGTTGCCCTATTGGTGAACCCACTGCTTGGTCTGGTGGTTGCCTTTTTCGTACTGGTGTTGGCACGCTTCCGATTGAGTAGCAAGGTTCTAGCGAAGAAGAATGATTTCATTGCGCAGCTTCCTGAAACTCTCGGAACGCTGAGTTCAATGTTGAGAACTGGCTACGGTCTGTCGCAAGCACTCGGTGCCGTGGCAGACGAATCGGTTGAGCCGACGAAGAGTCTCTTGAACCGGGTTATTTTCGAGGTGAGCACCGGCCGAGACATCATTGAGTCGTTGCGAGCCTTGGGATCTCAACTCGACAGTATTGACTTTGATTGGGTTGTCGCGGGAATGGAAATCAGTCGAGAGACTGGTGGCGACCTGGCCAAAACTTTGGACACTGTCGCCGAAACCATTCGGGAACGTGACAAGTTGCGTGGTCAAATTCGCGCCTTGACGGCCGAAGGGCGGTTCTCCACTTACATCATGTTGGGATTGCCGCCAGGAGTGGGTCTCATGTCCTACATCATCAACCCAGAGTTCTACTCGGTTTTTAACGAATCAATTGGTGTGTTGATGCTTGGAGCAACAGGTGTACTGATGACCATTGGCTACGTTTGGATGCGTCGGATGATCGCGAAGGTATCCCTGTGATCCTGTTCGGTTCCGTTCTGGTGGTCTTTGGGATGGCTATTGCGCTGTTCACCTGGACTTCAACGCGCCAACCGACCGCGCTTCGGTTGGGCAACATCGTGACAACCACCAAGAAGCAGTCTTCAGCTCTCGGTGTTGCTCTGACTCGATTGAAGAACAGCACAGTCAAGAGACTGGTGCCTCCATCGCGACTCAAGCGATTGGAACTCATTTATTCCCGAGCAGGACAACCAGAGAACTACAGCGTCGAAAAAATCGTTGCACTGAAGATCATCGGCGGCTTCGTGGGAGGCCTTGCTGGAATTAGTTTCTTTTCGGGAAACCCGGGAGTCTTCGGAGTCATCGTGCTGATCGTTGGTCCGGTTGGCGGTTTCGTGGTGCCCGAGATGTTGATTTCGAATAGGGCCGACGCGCGAAGAGATTCAGTTCGCGCCTCTCTGCCCGATGCCATCGACCAATTGGCAGTGACCGTTCGAGCCGGACTGAGCGTTGATGGATCCTTGGTACGAGTTAGCCAGACATTGCGAGGTCCTCTTGCCGAGGAATTGACTCGAGTGGTCCAGGACATACAACTGGGATTACCTCGCGTCGACGCTCTTCGCTCCATGGCGGATCGAATGGATATCCCGGAATTGACAGTTTTTGTCCGAGCACTGATCCAGGCCGACACCTTGGGAATCCCGGTATCTGAAACCTTGACTACTCAAGCCGATGAAATGCGATTGAAGCGACGTCAACGCGCCGAAGAACAAGCCATGAAGCTGCCGGTGAAAATCCTCATTCCGATGACATTGTGCATTCTGCCGTCACTCTTGATCATCGTTCTCGGACCGGCCATGGTGCAGTTGATGCGTAATCTCTAGATTCTGTTTCGTAGAGTCAGTTCAGTTGGTGGCGCCGATGAATACCGCCAGCGTCCCGGCCACCAGGAACGGCCCCATGGGAATCTCATCTTTGCGAGTGAGTTTGCGAGTCAGGATTAACATCAGCGAAACCCCGGCCGCGGCAATGAAGCCTAGAAAAATCCCGTAATACACGGCCCGCAGTCCATGCCATCCCAGGTAAAGGCCCAAGGTTGGAGCCAGTCGCACATCGCCGGCCCCCAGCGCCCCTCGCCCAATCAGGTACAAGATCCCAACGATCACCGTGGCCAGTACCAGCCCGCCAAAGGACGGGCCAATCCTGCGCAGAGAGTCGTCAATCAGTGCCGCCGCAATCAGAAAGGGCAGGCCCAGGAACAAAATGGCGTACGAAAGCTGCCTTGGGAGAGTGTGCGTCAGCAGATCGATCCAAGAAGCCGACATCAAGCCGGCAATCAGAATCCATCCGGCGATCATTAAGGCCCAGTTATCCGTGACCAGGGCCATAGTGATGTACAGAATCACGGTTATGACTAAAGCGGCATAACCCGCCGGAGTCCGAAATCGTCTTTCGGTGCGAGGTCCAAGTCGCCAGATATTGGCCCCAACTACACATCCAACCGCTACGGAAAAAATCACAACGACGAACGGCACCCCATGAATGTACTACTCGGGAAATTCTCCTTTGAAAATAATCCCAGGTATCACCCACACGACAGTAAGTCGTGTAATACGCTTGCCAACGTGAAGAAACGTGACCTCATCCAAGCAGTAGCAATCCACGCAGATGTCGACAACAAGACCGCTGCCCGAGTCGTCGAAGGGACGATTGATGTCATCTTGGCCACTGTTGCCAAGGGTGAGATCGTCAATCTCTCCGGCTTTGCCAAGTTCGCCAAGATCAAGCGTCCAGCCCGCTTGGCTCGTAACCCAGCGACTGGTGCAACCGTCAAGGTTCCAGCCAAGACCGTCGCCAAGGTGACTGCTCTGAAGGGCTTCAAAGATGTTGCTCTTGGAGTGACCCCGGCTCCGAAGCTTGTCACCGTGCGCAAGGCGGCTCCGGCTCCGGCGGCCAAGGCTCCGGCCAAGAAGGCGCCCGCCAAGAAGTCGACGGCGAAGAAGGCTCCGGCCAAGAAGGTTGTGGCGAAGAAGGCTCCGGCCAAGAAGTCACCAGCCAAGAAGGCCCCAGCTAAGCGTCGTTAAGACCCCTCAGAATTCAACTTCTTTAAGTATTTCGATCGCCCAGGTGCAAGTCGCCTGGGCGATCGCCGTTCCCTAGATGATTCGGCGTAACGTAGTTTGGTTCGTTAAGGAGTGTTTATGTCC
>JBJOFA010000298.1:0-2835 GCA_046049015.1 Actinomycetota bacterium
TTACTGAAGATGACTTTGCGGCCATCGTTCAGTCTGGACATCCACCAGGCTACACCGACTTTCGAGACTTCATTCAGGGTGACTACACCTACCGGCGCGCTTTATTTCGTGCGATCTTGAACTCAAGAAACTCAGACCGAGGGTTCATTGATGCCCTGAGAGTAACGGTGGACGTACCCGACATCTTTGATCGGGGTACAGCTCAGATTACCGACGCAGCTTCTGGTGTCGCAATCACTTTCACACGCACCTTTCGGGTTCCTCCCGAAGTCACTATGACCCACAAGGGTGGAACGATCGTGGCAATAGCGCGGCTAGTTGGCTCCATCACAACAGGCGGCTTTACCGCTGTTCTCGAAAACACGTCCAGCACTCGGGTTGCCGGTTCTTTCACTTGGATTGCACAGGGGTACTAGATGCAAAACTTTACCGACATACCGTCGTCGCGTTCGCTCTCGGATTCGCTCATTGAGATTTTGAACAACGACAAGACTGGGATTTCTTGCAACAGCGGAACCACATTCCCGACTACTAACCAGCAAGTTGGAATGCTCTGCTACCGCACAGATCAGTTGAAGCTATATCTGTTGATCGGAACCAACCCCGATAACTGGCGCTTGATCATGGACTTGTCCAGCGGCATTGACTCCCAGTTCGCGACCAAGCTCAATGCCGCTTCTTACACCGCTGCCGATGTCTTAGCAAAGCTTCTTACCGTTGATGGGGCGGGAACTGGTTTAGATGCTGACCTGCTTGATGGTCAACAGGCTAGTGCATTTGCCTCAAGCACTCATAACCATAACGCGACATACCTTGGTATCACTGCCAAAGCCTCAGACGCTGACAAGCTCGATGGCTATGACTCAACGGCTTTTGTAAGGTCGGTAAACGGAGCCGGGCCTGACGCTGCTGGCAATGCGACTGTCAACATTGATCTGTCTAGCCGCGTTGCCAAGACCGGCGACACGATGACCGGGAATCTGACGATACAGAACACCGCCCCGACCATCAACATGCAGGACACGGACAACGTGACTCGCTCACTGCACGTGAACAGCAACCTGATGGGATTTCTTAATAGCGGTGGTGGCTGGGATATGTTTGCAAATAACAGCGGACAAGTTTGGGCTGCGAATTACGGCTGGCTGCACGACTACTTTTTCAACGCAGTTGGCAATTGTTTTAGAAGCAGCAATCCGGGTTCAGGATGGCAAGGCGCATCCAACTGCACTGCAAATACTGCCGATTTCTACAACTGCGGTGATCAGGTTCCCACTAGCGGCATTTACATGCTCCGACTCGTTGATGGCGGTTCAACGATCAGCTTTGGTTCGCAAACTACACGCTACAACTGCAATTGCGATTGCAACTGCTGCTAAGGAATTCAGATGAAACTTTATACAGGCAGTAAGAACTCACCATTCGCATTGGATGTGGTACTTGATGACCAGAATTTGAGTTTTTTTGTTCGCGCCATCATGCAGCGTGAATTCGTTGGGGATCCGGCAATGAATCACTCAAACGGTGGAAAGTTTTTTGACCAGAGCTTGATCACTGAGTGGCGTGGAAACTTTGGCGTCTTTGGACAGCCAATCTATGAGCGCACTTTAAATTTGGGTTTACTTCGTGAGCATCCGGAATTTTCAGATCACGCTAGTTTCATGCTCTATGCACCCGTTGGATTCATGGAGCGGTACGCAACCCCCACGGGATTCTTTCAGCAGACCCCGAATCTCTACGTGGCCACTTTGGCGTCCAAGATGGATGCGCAGGCCTTTCATGCCTCGGTGCTTCAAACCCATCCGATTGGTCACATCCTTGTACCCTTCAAATCCTCCCCTATGGAGGACTGGACACTGGGCTTCAATGTGTTTTCGCCTGAGTTGGTTAAGGCCAGTCGAAACATCGAAATCATCCCCGCCATCACGCTGGCCCTGGTTCGGGAAGAAACCTTGCCTGTGGTTCGGTTTGTCGGTGGCCCATCCATCAATGTCTCATCCAGTGGAGAGGTGAGCATTGATTTCCAGCTCGAAACCCCAGACGGTGATCCGATTGAGGATCGAGACGCCGAGGTGTATCTGGAGTCCACCGCTGGGTATCTCGTTGCAAGACGGGTCAGAACCTCTGGTGGCTCAGGCTGTACGGTTTTCAGACCGAGTGGCATGGCAACAGGGGATGTGGCCAAGATCAAGGTGGGGTTCAAGTATTTCTCGGGGACCGATGACCTGCTGGTAAATGTCCAATGAGACTGAACCTTTTTCCCACAGCCGTGGGTTTATGGGCGCTCAACACCCCTTCCAGCTTCGACCAATGTCTTTACCAGGACCTTCTTAAGGTCCATGGCGCGATGAAGACTGAGGCTGGGGAAATCTGGGACCGTCATCCTCACGACGTCTTTGACGGGTCTGTCCCCAGTGCCACCCAACTGGCCAGTATGGCCATACCCATCCTGCAACGTGACTTTGTAGGCCCACAAGGGCGGATCACCCATTTGCAAGGGCGAGAGGTTGTTCGAGTCGCTGGCGTTGAAATCATGCCGCATTCGGATGAAAACGAATGCCATCTGCAGGCGGTGTATTTCCCCAATGGTCCGGAGTTGGATTCGACGCAAGACCTGCAGCAGCAGGTGAACCAATACAGCCCGAACGCCTTTGCCATCTGCAATCCGGACTGGCGCTCTTCTGGCTTTGGCAAATGCCTGATGCCTTGGGAGACCCACGCCAAGTACTGGATCAGACCCCACAGGGGTTTGCTTGTGGCCTTCGACTCGCGGGCGGTCCATTTTCAAAAGCCCTACATGGGCGAGGTGCCCTTCGCCTTTGTCGAACCCACCAC
>JBJOFA010000299.1:0-2772 GCA_046049015.1 Actinomycetota bacterium
AAAAGGAGTCGTGACCTCGGCTGATTTGGGCATAGGCAACGGGATGGTCATGTCCCGGTTCCCAGGCCACCAGCCCGGCGAATCCCGCCCGGCCTCCATCCACCAGGTCAAGCCAGAGATGGTCTGATAATGGACGATGGCCATCGGCAGTTTCGGCATCGCGAAGAAGGCCTCGGACAACTGCGATGTCATCGGCCTTCATCTGGCGTTTGATATCGAGGTAAGTCACTATTTCACCCTACCGTTGGGGTTGGCTGATGTCAGAGAGCCAGCCACGAGCAGAAACATTGATCATGGCTTCACCCAGTTGGAAACGGTTGCTGGCGGTTATGGTCTTTTCGTGGCCACCAAGCCGCCGACGAAAAAGGCGAAACCCAGCGCAAAAAATAAGCGGTTGCGTCTGGGGGGCAAACTCATTGATCCCCGTCTTCAAACCGCTGAGGTGTCGGCTCGCCTGATTCGTCTGTATCCCGACGCGGTCTGTGAGCTCGAGCATCGCAATCCCTATGAACTCATTGCCGCCACGATTTTGTCGGCTCAATGCACTGATGTGCGGGTCAATATGGTGACTCCCAAATTGTTCGCCAAATACCCCGACGTTGAATCCCTCGCCGGGGCCAATCAATCCGATGTTGAAGAGGTAGTTCGCTCGACCGGTTTTTATCAGAGCAAGGCGCGCAACCTAATTGGGATGGCCCAAAGAGTTGTTACTCACTTTGGAGGGGAGATCCCCCGAGATCTCGATGACTTGGTGACTCTGCCGGGCGTCGGGAGAAAGACTGGCAACGTGGTGCGGAGTGTGGCATTCCACCTGCCTGGGTTACCGGTGGACACCCATGTCGGTCGATTGTCGCGTCGACTAGGTCTGACAACGGAACACGATCCGGTCAAAGTCGAGAAGGAACTCAATGAATTCGTGCCCGGCGAAGAGCAAGGTACCTTCAGCCTGCGGTTAATTCTTCACGGTCGCCGAGTTTGCGATGCCCGCAAACCTCAGTGCCAAATATGCGAACTTGCCGATATTTGTCCATCCGCCGGAAAGCCGGTGACTGGTCCAACTACTCAAAGGCGTCGACGAGTGACGTAATCCTTGGGAGTCAGCAGGCCAGGCGTTGGGCCCGGGCCAGGGCTCGATGAGCCACTCGTAACGATCTCTCCGCCTCATGAATCGCTGATAGGAGGTCGTCGTGTTCACCGTTTAATTGGGAGGCACCGAGATCGGCAACACGTTGCGCGTACCGTTCTGAGCCTTCAGCCATCACGGATAGTTCAGCAGCGATAGTGGCCAAGTCGTCGGATTTCACCGTTGCACCCTAGGCGCAAAGGAGCCTTCACAACGTGCGGTAATGAACACAAAGGGCTAGGGGATCAATATGCCGAAGCGGAGGTATTGAAAAGGCGATCCGTGAGACCAAGAGGTATCGGTAGCCTGAAGCCGTGGTGCGCGTGCCGATTCGAGACGATCTGAGGGCCCTTGAGGGCTATCACTCTCCTCAAGTGGAGGTTCAGATCAGGTTGAACACCAATGAATCTCCTCTGCCCCCGCCGCGCCAGTTCATTGAAGATTTTAGCAAAAGTGTGGCGTCCATTTCTTGGAATCGCTATCCCGATCGAGCGGCAAGTCAATTGCGGTCTGGTATCGCCGAACTTCACGATGTGGAACCTGGCAATGTTTTTGTCGCCAATGGCAGTAACGAAGTTATACAAACTCTGCTGCTGACCTTCGCTGGCCCTGGTCGCAAGGTGGTGACCTTTGAACCGACGTACCAGTTGCATGCCCACATTTCCCGAATTTCCGGAGCACAAGTGGTCGAAGCGGAACGAAATCTTGATTTCTCTCTTGATGAAAAGATCGTTTCAGCGACTCTTCGCCACCACCAACCTGACGTCACTTTTTTATGTTCGCCAAATAATCCAACGGGGATCGTTGATTCGCGAGAAATAGTGGATCAAGCCTTGGCCGAACGTTGCGGATTGGTGGCAGTGGATGAGGCTTATGGGCAATTCTCGTCGTGGAGTGCTTTGGAACTCATTGGTGAAGAAGTTCCGCTGGTGGTTATACGAACCTTTTCTAAGACTTGGAGTATGGCCGCGGCCCGGCTCGGATATTTGATCGGTCCACAATGGTTGGTCGCCGAATTGGACAAAGTAGTCCTGCCATATCATCTCGACTCCGCTAAGCAGATTGCGGGCACTCTTGCTCTGCAGTATCGATCTGCAATGGAAGAGCGCGTGGAGTATCTCATTCGTGAACGCGAACGAGTGGCCGTGGCATTGTCCCGATTAGAACTCGATGTTTTTCCCAGTGGCGCCAACTTCATTCTGTTCAGACCAAGACATGCGGGTGGCAGAGTTTTTTGGCAGCAATTAGTGGAGCGGGGAGTTCTCATCCGCGATTGTTCTGGTTGGCCGCGTCTGGCCAACTGTCTTCGCGTCACGATTGGCACATCAGATGAGAACGATGCTTTTCTTCAGGCCGTGTCCCAAATTCTTTCCGAGGTGAAATCATGACTAGACAAGCCCAACGATCGCGGACCACCGCTGAAACATCTATTGACTTGATGTTGAATCTCGATGGTACGGGCCAGTGCTCGGTGGATACCGGCATTCCCTTCTATGACCACATGTTGAGCCAAGTGGGCAAGCACGGTGGGTTCGATCTCACTATCAGAGCTCAGGGTGATTTGGATATTGATACACATCACACTGTTGAAGACGTGGCTATTACTTTTGGCGAAGCCCTCAAAGAGGCCTTAGGAGATAAAGCGGGTG
>JBJOFA010000300.1:0-2805 GCA_046049015.1 Actinomycetota bacterium
TCGTAAGCAGAAATCTGACGTGGAACGCGATCGGGTTCACGTGAATCAACGGTGAGCACGTTCCAGTTCATAGGCCGGTTGGCCGCAGCACTCATCCGACCCAATAATTCGATTTCATCATCGGCGAAACGATCAAGACAACCGGGAACAATGCCTTCAAGCGTGGTTCCTTCATGCAGGCCCACCTCTTCACACAGCGCAATGAGTTCATCGTGAGTAGCCCAACGGCTGGCCACCGGTTCGCCGTCACCATCACTGTGCGATGTGGAGTTGGTGAAAGAAAAACCCAATGCTCCAGCTTTGATGGACTTGGCCAATTCGGCCCGCATGGCTTCAATTTCAGCGGGCTGGGCTTCGGCACCAACGGCTTCTGGTCCCATGACATAGCGGCGAATAGCGCAGTGGCCCACCAAGAATCCGGCATTGACCGAAATGTTTCCTTCCAGTCGACCGAGGTAATCGGCGAAGGATTCCCATGACCAGTCGGTGCCATTTTCGAGAGCCGCTAAAGGCATTCCTTCGACTTTGGACATCATCTTGCGGAGATAATCAGCATCCCCAGGCAACAACGGCGCCAATGTAAAGCCACAGTTACCGCCCATGACGGTGGTGACCCCGTGAACGCTTGACGGGCTAGCGGTGGGATCCCACAGCAACTGGGCGTCATAGTGAGTGTGCGGGTCAATGAATCCAGGAGTAACAATCAGGCCGCGGGCATCAAATTCCTCATGGGCTTCTTCGGTGACCTCCCCCACTGCCACAATGCGTCCCTCGCGAATGCCAATATCGGCCTGGCGAGATGGTGCCCCAGTTCCATCGATCAGGGTTCCTCCACGAATGACGATGTCCAGCATGAGCGGCCTGCTTTCCGGGTCGAGTTCTCTTGCCCAGCACGATGAAACATCCCGTACTGGAATCTGACGGTGCGTCAGATTGTAGCCTTGCACCGACTCGGGAGTGCAGGGGGATGGAAATGGGCGCAACAACAGATACGAAATATCAACTCTTGATCGGAGGCCAGTGGGAAGACGGTGCCGAAGGTACGTCGCCGGTGGTGAATCCGGCTACCGAAGAAATCGTGGGTTATGCCCCCGAGGCTTCCGTGGCCCAAGCCGAAGCCGCGGCCCGCGCCGCTCAAGAAGCCTTTCCGAATTGGTGGAGAACCCCGCCGGCTGAGCGAGCCCGTCTCCTCCAAGCCGTTGCTGATCGATTGCGAGAGCGCGCCCCCGAACTTGTTCCCTTGATCATCAGTGAGACCGGCGCTACGGCCATGGTGGGCTCGCGCATGCAAGTGCCAGTGGCTATTGAAAGATTCGAACGTTACGCCCGCAGCGCGGCGCGCAGTTTGGACATTCCCCTACCGCCCTCACCAATGCAGGCCACGCCTTTAGCCCCGGGCGGATTGATTGGCGGAGTAGTGCACCGCCAACCCGTTGGTGTGGTGGCTTGTATTTCGCCCTACAACTTCCCCGTAGTGAACATGGCCGGCAAGATCGCGCCGGCGCTCGCCGTTGGATGCACGGTGGTCATGAAACCGGCCCCTCAAGATCCCTTAGCGGTTATCGAATTAGCCAAGATCATGCACGAAGTGGGTTTCCCGCCAGGTGTGGTCAACATCATCACCTCGTCACGGCCCGAGCCTGCTGCAGCATTGACCACCAGTGCGCATGTGGACATGGTGTCGTTCACGGGATCGACTGGTGTGGGTGTACGCATTATGGAAGCTGGCGCAGTGACCATGAAGCGCCAGTTGCTGGAACTTGGTGGCAAAGGTGCTGGGCTCATCCTGCAGGATGCCGATTTGGCCAAAGCAGTTGGCGCAGTGCAAAGCGTGTGGGCCTTTCATAGCGGACAGATCTGCACCGCACCGACGCGAGCCATCGTGCACCGCAGTCGCTACGACGAATTGGTGTCGATGTTGGCCGGAGTGGCTCCACATTTGAAGGTGGGCGACCCCACCGCCGAGGACACTCTGGTTGGTCCAGTGATCTCCGATGCTCAACGGGCGCGTATTGAGCAGTACATCGCTACCGGAGCCAGTGAAGGCGCCGAGATTGTGGTGGACGGACGTCGTCCTTCCCATATGGAGCGCGGTTTCTATGTGGCCCCGACATTGCTGGCCAACTGTCGACCCGATATGACACCAGTGCGCGAAGAGATCTTTGGACCAGTCGTGGTGGTGGTGCCCTTTGATGATGAAGAGGAAGGCATCGCCATCGCCAATGGCACTGAATTCGGCTTATATGACTATGTCTTCTCGCAGGATTCAGACCGTGCCTATCGCGTGGCGCGACAGCTGCGCAGCGGCAATGTTGGTATCAACACTGCCCAGCGAAATCATGAAGCTCCCTTTGGCGGATTCAAGATGAGCGGCGTCGGACGCGACGGTGGCGACTTCGGTCTGCATTGCTATACCGAGATGCAGTCGATTGTCTGGCCCGGCTGATCGCCGGCGTAGTCTGGCCCGGCTGATCGCCGGCGTAGTCTGGCCCGGCTGATCGTCTACTGGCATTTAGCGACGACGTTGACGGCAAAGTCATCGATGAAAGGCTTGTAGGCCGCTGACATTTCAGCCAGCCCGGCATGATCACCGGCTGAGGGATTTCCCAAAGCCCATGGCATGCACAGCGTTCCGGTCATACCCAATTCCTCTTCGGCCCGCTTATACAAGTCAGCAGTGGGCATGGCATAGAGCCCACAGATGATTTCAAAGTTGTCGTTTTCTCGGCCGTATTCGCGCAAGTACCCCTTCAACCGATTGATGTGGTTTTCAGCTTCTTCAACCGGATAGGCATTGCCAATCCA
>JBJOFA010000301.1:0-4808 GCA_046049015.1 Actinomycetota bacterium
ACCGTCTGGGAGGTGATCTCACCGCAATCAGATCGTTCTTTGGTGTCCATCAACCCAGATTGAGGCTGTTGGCTTTATCCCGGACCTTGCTCGAAACAACAACACCCACTGAAAGGGCTAAGGCAATCAGAGCCGCAGCGAGGACCACGGTTGTCGCACTCACTTCGCCAAGATCCCTTCGCGCTGATCGCCAAGCAATGATTCGGTGGTAGTAGTACTCGCCTACGGGTAGAAACTGATCCATATCGGTCCTCCTGTTGTTGTTGAGTTACATGAAATGCACTGCGTTGCCAGACACTGGATGATTTCCAGATCTGAAATTAGGTACTGAAGCCAGCATTAATGAGATGCATAGCGGGATAACCAAGCAAGATGAGGAATCCGATGAACAACATGACCATGGGCAAGCCCATCTTCTCGGTTGCCGCATTGGCCTGAGCTTCAACTTCAGCTAGCTGTTTGGACCGCATGGACGATGCCTTGGCTACCAAAGAAGCAGTCATACGGGCTCCTTGTTCTCCGCCAAGTCGCACCGTTGCCGCCAATTCAGGTAACTCCGCTACGCCAACACTGCTTCCTAGGTCGGCTAGGGCATCCCAGGGTGATTGACGTGAGGTTCGCGAAACATCGAGTGCCTGAGCAATACGAGTGAATGCCGGACCATCGCCAATACCCGAGGCGGCAAAGAGGGCTGTTTCAATTCCGGCACCTCCGGCCAACATGATCGAAACCAGATCCAGATATGCCGATAGCGAAGTTCGAAATCGACGTCGAGCCAGAGCGGCGCGAGAAGTCAACTGCCACCGAGGAACCTGATAACCAACTCCGGCACCGATAAGGGCCACGATCACCATCAGAGGGAATGGGAGACGGACTCCACCAAGTGCTGTAACTATCAACATAATGAGAGGTAAGACCAGACCGGCAAGAGCAACCAAGAGGCGCTCCATAGTTACTGCCGCTAACGAGCGCTGGGTGACTTCAAGATCCACGACGTCCAGTCGAGACTTCTTGTTCAGCAGGTTGACGGCATCTAGCAATCCGTATCTTTTGCGGGCTTCAAAAATTGAATCGCCTTCTCGTCGTACTGCTTGCCGAATCACAACGCAGCCCAGACCCGCCCCGACTCCACAGATAATGACCGGGTGGATCATGTCGTACTCCCCACTGGGCGTCGCGCCACAAAACGATCGGGTGTGTCTATTTGCCCCAATCTTTGGAGGAGGACAAATGAACCCCCAAAAAGAGAGCCAATGACCATCAGTGCAACCAGCCCAGCTGGAGATCCATAGGGGGCCAGGTACGAAGGATTCAGGGCGTACAAGCCGAAGACAAACACGATGACGACTACGGCGATGATTCGCACTGCGCTACGTAATCGGGCGCGAGCCACCCAAACTCGGGTTCGCATTTGCACATCTGATCGACAGCATTCCGCCAAGTGTCCAAGGAGAGATCCCATATCCCGAACTTGGTTCTCGGCTGCCGTGATCAATGCTGCGGCCACGAAGTCAGCCAGTGAATGATCGAGATCTTCAGCGAACTGACGAGCAGAATCTGCAAGTGAGGTAAAGCCGAGCCGAGCTGACATTCGCTGTACCGCAGGTCGCAACAAAGGTGGAGCGGTTTGCGAGGTAACCACCAAGGCTTGTTCCATCCCACTTGCGCCGGCCATGGTGTCTCGTAATTGCTCAGTCCAAACAGCTAGAGCCTCGACTAATTCAGTCTCATTGCGCCGGTTGCGAGACGAGCGCCAGGCAGTCACCGAGGACCCAAAGATATTGATCCCTCGGACGCCAGCTATCACCAGAAGAAGTCCAGACCCGGATATGAGACCTAAAAGAGAGCGAGTTGCCACCGACATCAATAGACCTCATGTGATAGCTCATTGATTAGTCGAGTCGCGTCATAGCCATGATTGACTAAGACTTTGCGCATCTGAGTGGACATGGGATAGGCCGGAGTTGCCGTTTGTCCTTCTTGAAGAGCAAAGAGTTCATTGGAAACAATCCGGGGTCCATCGCTATCGACAACTTCACGAATGCTGGTGATACGTCGATGACCCTGATTGATCTCGACATGAACCACAAGATGCACCGCCGTAGCAATGAGAAGATTGACAATGTCGACGGGTAAACCGGTATTGGCCATCGAGACGTACGCAGCGAGTTTGGAAAACGCCGATTGAGTTGAATCGGCATGCAATGTGCACATAGACCCGTTATTGCCTTGGCTCATTGCCAACAACATGGGGAACGCTTCTGCCCCGCGCACTTCACCAATGATGACTCGGTCAGGGTCCATGCGTAGGGCCATCCGTGTGAGGTCCGACAGAGGAATGGCTCCATGCCCTTCAATGTTGGCACTGCGTGACTGCAGGGCATCATGGTCGGGGTGTAACTGAGAGAATCGCTCAATTCCTAATTCATAGGCGTCCTCGATAGTCACAATCCGCTCATCAAAGGGGATCTCATTCATCAACGCCCGCATCAGGGTGGTTTTGCCGCTTCCCGTTCCCCCGACAACGACAATGTTGCGCCGAGCCATCACTGCGGCTCGCAAAAAGTCTCTCATTGGGGTGTCCATCAAGCCATTCCGACCGAGTTCATCGAGTGACGACAAATGAAATTGATGCTTTCGAATTACGAGGGCCGGATGTTGAGACACATCCATAACGGCGAAGAGTCGACTTCCATCATCGAGGCAAAGATTGCACTCCACGGTTGAAGCATCAAAGCGACGCTCACCATGACGGGAGCGAGAAGCAACATTGCGAACCAACCGGATGAGTTCTTCATCCTGTTCAGTGATATCGGGATCATTCAAGAGGCGCTGTAACGGACCGAATCCCAAGAGAGCATCCAGCGCTCGCTGAGTGATGTTTGATTCATCCTCAAATGTTGGCGCGTCATGTCCGATCAACATTGATTCAGAGACCCGTCGATCAAAGAACACCCGAGCACTCTTTTCAGCCACCAGTTTTTCGTCTTCCGCCGATGGCTCTCGGCCGTGACCTCGCTCTTCTTGGCGGTACGTAACCAACGATTCAGTGAGATGTTTGGTCAGATCAGCCAGTGTTCGACCATAATCAGAAACTTTCATCATTGCCTCGCTTCAGATTTCAACGTGGCTGCCAATTCACCAATCCTTTGGCGAAGAACAAGACTGTTGCGCCGATCAGAAGGAAGTAGATCGGCCAACACGGGCCAGTGGATACATCGAGCCACGTCAATCGTGGTGAGGCATCCTCCAGCGGTCAGAACAGTCCAAGTGCCGGTGGATTGCAAAAGTTGCCGACGATGGAGAACCGCCGCTACATCTTCGACGGTGCACCGCATTACCAAAAGGCGGGCGTCAGCTCCTTCAATGAGTGCCGTAGCTGGCGAACCAGGACGAATAGTGCCAATGCTGATGAGAACATCGGTTCCGAGCACTTCCTCTAAACGAGATGCTGTACTTGACAATTCCCGTAACTCAGCGATGACCTCTTCGGGTGCCAATGGCGCAGTGATCACTCTGATATGGCCTCTGGTGCTTCCGAAGTTCTCGTTTTCTGTTGACGCTGCTTCAACAGGTGCTAAAGCATTTGAAAATCCCCGTAAAGACGACGTCAGTGCTGCCAGGCCGGGTCGAAGGTGCCAATTGTGTCGAACCGCCAAACGCCCTCCATCAGGATCAGCTTCAATAACCGTGACTGGCCGGGGCCACATGGAGGCCACGTGCAAAGCAATGGAAGAGATCTCCAACAAACCTCCCGGAGTTCCCAGGGCTACGACTGACATTCATGAACCCACTTTCATGAGATGTAATTCATCGTGACCCAGGGCCAAACTTGCCGAATCAATTGGTATGCGAAGGCTGACCGCTCGTCGTCCATCCAAATCGTCTTGAGGGGAAATCTCCCAAATCTGAGCCACAGCTACTAGGACCTCAACGAGACGCGTCCCATCGACTTCGCGATTGAGGCTGACCATCCGCACCTTGTCTCCGGCCATGAGATCAAGGGGTGCTTGAGCCAGAGTTACCGTTACACCAATCAGGGCATAACGGGCATCCACGGGTTCCACTGCTGAAAGTTGGGTCATCGACAGGGGTGTTCCCATCGGAATGTCAACGAGAGCCCTCATACCCACTACTTGAGTTGCTGCAGAGACTTTCAGGAGTCGCAGTGGTTGATCACTGGAGACCACCACTGCAGATAAATCCGCATCCGAGATCAACTGACCGCGCTTCAAGTCGGTGCTGGCCGTGAGAACAGTTGCGCCCTTTTCCACCGACCGCTGCCACAACAATGCTCCCAAGACACAGGCCGACACAATCAGCAGCCCGATGGCCAACTCTGGTACCCGTACACGTGAATTGCCAACCAAAGATGGACCCTGCTGAGTCAAGAAAGCCCCTCGCTGATCACTCTTCACGGCCGCTCCACGGAACTTGTTTCACACCTTGAACTGTGGTTCCCCTAGTCCTGAAGGTGAATGGGCTGATCGATCTAGGTCCAGATATGCTCGCCGAAGTTCAACTCTTGACGACATCAAATGAAATCGACTTCTGCTCCCTACAGCGCCAGAAGCCTGGCGATTCTCGGTGGTCTAACAGTGTTTGTTGTGAATCTCGCTCTTGGATTGTCAGGTCTGGACATAGGGGCCCGAGAGTTGGTGGACACTGACGGGTACATGCGATATGCACGCATTCTTGACCTTGTCCAACGAAGAAATGGGTGGTTTGACGGCTGGATTCACTGGTCGAACAGTCCCTTTGGGCATTCGATGCACTGGACTCGTCCCCTTGACGCTCTCATCCTCTTA
>JBJOFA010000302.1:0-2796 GCA_046049015.1 Actinomycetota bacterium
ACCAGCGTTTGGGCTTCATGGCCTATCACGGTGGTGGTCTGGAAGAGATGACCGATGTCATCGCCCAAAAAGCCGCCTTATTAAGTGGTACGAGTTACTACGGCGTTCACCAGCCACGCGGTATGGAGCATCACATCCCGTCTATTGAAGTCTCACCAGAGGCCTCCGAGAATCTGCAATCGTTTATGGACCATGTGCATACGGTTATCACGGTGCATGGTTTCGGACGAAAAGGCTTCTTCACTTCGCTGCTACTTGGCGGCCAACATCGCCAGTTGGCCGACCATATCGGCCAACACCTCAATGAACATTTGCCGGCGTATCGGATCATCACGGACTTAGAGCAAATACCAAAAGAACTGCGTGGGCTTCATCCGCGTAATCCCGTCAACATTCCGCCCGGTACCGGAGTGCAGATTGAATTGCCCCCGCGAGTGCGCGGCACGACCCCTTTGTTTTGGGATTGGGAAGGTCCGAATCACCCACCACATACCGAATCCTTAATTACGGGACTGGCAATGGCTGCTCGCACTTGGACCGAGTTGTTGACCCTTTCTTAACGCTCAAGAACTACGGGCCGAGACGTTCAATAATCCAAGCAGAATCAGGCGATAAGCGGCGATAGCGAAAGCGATCATGCAAACGATTGGGACGTCCCTGCCAAAACTCGAAAGTTTCAGGAACGAGTAGCCAGCCACCCCAATGAGCCGGACGGGGCACTTCTCCACCAGCGAAGCGCTGCTCCATGGCCTGAACTCGATCATCGAGTACCTGCCGATTAGCGATGACTTCACTTTGCGGTGAAGCCCAAGCCCCAAGTTGGCTATCACGCGGCCGAGAAGCGAAATACTGGTCGCTCTCTACTGCTGATAATTGTTGAACTCGACCGCGAATGCGGGTTTGACGGTGCAGCCCCAACCAGGGAAAGACGGCGCTGGCTACCGGAAACTGCACCAGTTGCTGACCTTTAGCGCTGTCATAGTTGCCGTAGAAAACGATGCCGTTTTCATCAACAGCACGGGCCAGTACCACGCGCGAATCAGGAAGATCTTCGGTCACGGTGCCGACCACCATGGCATTGGGTTCGGGTAGATCAGCAGCTACTGCGTCCCCGTACCAGCGATGCCACTGTACAAAGGGTGAGTCGTCAAGATCATGCCGATCCAATCCGGCGGTTTCATATTGGATTCGCCGGTCCCGCAAACTCATGAGAACTCAGGATTCACGGGCCGGGATGCGCTCAGCCCCGCGCATGTACGGCCGCAACACTTCAGGAATGAGTATTGAACCATCGGGTTGGTGATAGTTCTCGATAATGGCGGCCCATACCCGGGGCACGGCAAGGGCTGATCCGTTCAGGGTATGGGCAATGTCGGTGCCCTTTTGGCCTGCACGACGAAAACGAATATCGGCCCGGCGGGCTTGATAATCCGCAAACCAGGACACGGAGGAAACCTCCAACCAGGCATCACATCCCGGAGCGTAAACCTCGATGTCGAAACTGCGATGGTGACTTTGGCCCATATCTCCGGTACAGATTTCAATGATGCGATACGGCAATCCCAAAGAAGCGATCACGTCTTCGGCCCGAGCCACTAGTTCATCAAGTAAGGCCGGCGCTTGTTCTGGGGTGGCAATCGAAAGAATTTCCACCTTGTCAAACTCATGAGCCCGCAACATACCCCGAGTGTCGCGACCAGCCGAACCAGCCTCGCGTCGATAGCACGGTGAATAGGCCATGACCTTGACCGGGAGATCCCGATCATCCAACACTTCACCGGCGTACAGAGACGTGAGCGGTACTTCAGCAGTGGGAATCATCCACAGGCCATCACGTTCGATGGCATAGGCATCATCGGCAAATTTTGGCAGGTGACCGGTCGCTGTCAATGTGGCAGTGCTGACCATGGTCGGGGGACGCACTTCTTCAAAGGTGTCGGCATTGCGATCAAGCGCAAGTTGACATAAAGCCCGCGCCATCGTGGCTCCTAAGCCCCGCTGCATGGTGAACATCGAGGCCGCAATTTTGGTGGCCCGTTCATTATCCAAGATGCCCAACTGGGTAGCTATTTCCCAATGAGGAACTCGCTGTTGTTCGGTGAAGGTCGATGGCATATTCACCGGACCTTTCATAATGGGATTATCGGCATCGCTGGTTCCATTGGGAGCATCAAGGTGAGGGAGGTTCGGCAGGCGCAACATGATCTCGCGCAACTCACCTTGGATCACCGCAAAGGAATCATTCAGCAATTCCTCATCGCTGCCGGCCTGTCGGCTTTCGCTCTGCAAAGCATCGGCCTTGGCACTATCTCCATCACGACGAGCCTGACCGACCAACTTCGACAGTTCATTGATTCGGGCGCGCAATGTATCTCGTTTAGTGGTCATTTCTCTCAGATCGCCATCGAGTGCGAGGGCGGCCTCCAACTGGTGGAGCAATTCGGGTTTACCGCGACGGGCGAGTGCAGTCTTCACCCGATCCGGGTCGGTACGAAGCAGGCGGAGATCAATCACAGGAGGGTCAGGTTATCTGGACGCCGACTACGGGACCGGGACAATTAGCGGCGGTAATCTGCAGTCAGTGTCTGACGCCTCCCCCCAAACGTTCAGCCGCATTGATCGTCGTCAGCCTGCCTTGGTCGTCGAAGATCTGACGGTTCGCTACGGCTCTTTGCTGGCCGTCGACCACCTCTCGTTTTCGGCCCATGCCGGCGAAGTGACCGCCATTCTTGGTCCCAATGGAGCCGGAAAGACCACCACCATTGAAATTTGCGAAGGTCTGCGGCGTACCCAGGA
>JBJOFA010000303.1:0-2788 GCA_046049015.1 Actinomycetota bacterium
TTCATAGCCGCATACCAGATTCGAGGAACCGATCCATGAACATCTTCCTGACCGGCTCAGCCGGATTCATCGGTTACCACCTTGCGACAAGATTGCTCAAGTCTGGGCACACGGTAACCGGCTTTGACTCGGTAAACGACTACTACGACGTCAAGTTGAAGCATGCACGCCTCGAAGCACTGGAGAAATATCCACGTTTCACCTTTTGCAAGGGTGACCTGACAGACACTAAATTACTTGCTGATGCTTACCGCGCCTGTTCCCCTGACCGGGTGGTTCACCTGGCAGCGCAAGCAGGCGTTCGCTATTCGATAGAGAACCCCAAAGCCTACATCGATTCAAACTTAGTTGGTTTCCAAAATGTAATTGAACTGGTCCGGGAGTGGAAACCAGAGAACTTTATCTACGCATCTTCCAGCTCTGTCTACGGCGGGAACAAAAAGCTGCCATTTTCCGAATCCGACGACACATCAAATCCCATCAGCCTCTACGCTGCGACAAAAATGAGCAACGAGCTGGTCGCGAAGAGCTACAGCCACCTGTATAAAATTCCGTCGGTTGGGCTTCGCTTCTTTACGGTTTACGGACCAATTGCGCGTCCAGACATGGCGATCTACAAGTTCGCCGAACTGATGCGCAAGGGCGAACCGATACCTGTATTCAACCAGGGCCGCATGATAAGGGATTGGACGTTCGTCGATGACATCGTCGACGGCATCATTGCTTCGTTGGCGAAGCCTGAATACGGTCAAATCTATAATCTGGGCAAGGGCAAGCCAGACATGCTGGCCGATATGATTGCCATGCTTGAGGAATTTCTTGGCATCAAAGCCAAGCAAGATTTCCTGCCGATGCAGATGGGTGATGTCGAAGCAACCCATGCCGATGTAAGCAAGGCTCGAACAAATTTAGGCTATGAGCCAAAAACAACCCTTCAGCAAGGGTTGAAAATATTCTGCGACTGGTACCGGACGTATCACAAACAGGGTCATCAATAGGAATTTAAAAATGAATCACTCAACACACACAATTGCAGTCGTAGGATTGGGTTATGTCGGCCTTCCCGTGGCCGTTGAGTTTGGAAAAGAGTGGCGCGTCATCGGATTTGATATCTCCTCGCAGCGCATCAATTCACTACGTCAAGGAGAAGACTCCACAAACGAAGTCACATCCGCTGACCTAAAGGCCGCGAAGCTGCTCGAATTCACGTCTGAACCACGCGATATTGCCTCGGCGGACGTGGTCATCGTTTGCGTGCCGACGCCAGTGGATGCTGCAAACAAGCCCGACTTCACTCCGCTGGTGCGAGCCTCAGAGACGGTCGGACGCAATCTCAAAGATGGTGCAATCGTTGTCTATGAGTCGACTGTTTACCCGGGTGCAACAGAAGAAATCTGCGTTCCCGTGCTTGAAAAGGCATCAGGAAAGAGGTGGAAGCAGGACTTCTTTGTCGGATACAGCCCTGAACGAATCAACCCAGGTGATAAAGTACACACCCTGTCACGAATTAAGAAGATCGTGTCGGGGGATACCGATAAAACCCTCTCAGCGATCAGTAGGCTATACGGCTCCATCATCACGGCCGGCATTCATGAGGCCGAGTCCATCAAAGTCGCGGAGGCCGCCAAGATCATCGAAAACACCCAGCGCGACATCAACATCGCGCTCATGAACGAGTGTGCAATGATTTTCGGGCGCCTTGGTATCGATACTCACTCGGTACTTGAAGCTGCGGGAACGAAATGGAATTTCCTCGGGTTCCGGCCAGGACTTGTCGGTGGCCACTGCATCGGTGTCGATCCGTACTATTTGACCCAGAAGGCTGAGATGGTCGGGCATCACCCGCGCATTATCCTTGCTGGGCGGGGAATCAACGACGGGATGGCAAAATACGTCGCGGAACAGACAGTCAAAACAATGCTCCGGGCCGGACAAAACGTCAAAGGTGCGAAGGTCCTCGTCATGGGCCTGACGTTTAAAGAGGATGTCCCAGACCTGCGAAATTCCAAGGTTGTGGACGTGATCCGTGAACTAACCGACTATGGCATCGAATGCATTGTCCACGATCCCGTTGCCACCACCGAAGATGCTCGGCACGAGTATGCGATCAAACTTACACCATGGGACCAGATCCCGGTGTGCGATGCAGCCATAGTTGCTGTAAACCATGGCACGTACAAAAAAATGGGACTGACGGAAATCGCCAAGAAGATCCGCCCGAAAGGGTGCTTCCTGGACGTCAAATCGGCGTTTAATCGCAGCGAAGTGGCCGACCACGGCTTGCAATTATGGCGCCTCTGACGACGGCTTAGCCGGCATGAACCTGCCGAGGAAAAATGTGTTGGGGATCATCATCCTCAACCACTGCTTCGGCGCATGGCGGAGTACTGCGTGACATTTCCGGAGCCCTGCGGCCCGGACCAGCCAGCCTAGCGATTTTGGCGTGAATCCGTGCAAATGTTCGTAGGGTGAAAGCAAGTGGGGCCTCTCGCCATCAAATGGGAATAGCCCCAGAGTCTTATCTGACCGCAGCAAGCAACTCGCATTTGGTACTGTAATCCGCACCACAGTCAATGGGCCGGAGAGGCTGCGAAAGGTTTCCATGACCGATCGGGGCTCATCAACATGCTCAAGCACTTGCTCACAGTTTATCGCGTCAAACTTTTCGCCCTGGATCTCTGACAGGCTATTGACACCCCTGTACCCAAACTCAACACCAAAGCTGGCCGCGCGTTCAAGGCTTGGTTCAAATGCAACAACCTCAAAGCCGGAAGCAACCGCCGCCCGT
>JBJOFA010000304.1:0-3004 GCA_046049015.1 Actinomycetota bacterium
AAACCTTCGCCAAACCTCTATGAACTGCGGCCGGTTACCCAACTGGCGAAGGGTTTAAGCGCGCACCAGACGTCCGGGGCGGGCTCCGGTATCGGCCCCGTTACGACGAGTCACGACTCCATTCACAATGGTTGCTACATACCCTGTGGCCTGTTGGAGAAGTCGGCTGCCGCCAGCGGGAAGGTCATTCACTGAGCGAGGGAACCCGAGAGTCAACTCGTCCATATCAATGACGTTGATATCGGCTTTCTTACCGGGCTCCAGCACTCCCCGATCGGTGAATCCAATGACGGCGGCTGTGTCGTGAGTTTGCACCTTGACTGCTTCCTCGATGGTCAACTTTGGACCCCGATGACGATCGCGGGCCCA
Organism: Actinomycetota bacterium; assembly: GCA_046049015.1. Lineage (GTDB taxonomy): Bacteria > Actinomycetota > Acidimicrobiia > Acidimicrobiales > Ilumatobacteraceae > Casp-actino8. The sequence continues at coordinate 370 of JBJOFA010000304.1, forward strand.
ATGCGTGAGCACATATGTGGGAATCGAGGCGTCGCAAATCATCCGCACATGGGCGCCACCATCAGACAACCCCGACACCGTGGCGGGATGCTTCAACATCTCGTAGATGGCGTCTTGAGTGCCATTCACATAATTGAAGAACGGCAACATCAAAAACGACGTGCCATCATTTTCATTCAACAAGTCATAGGCATATTCCAACGGCTCAACACCAGCCGCCTTGGCCAGGTTTGAAACCAAAAGTTCTGGTCCGGGCTCGTAATCGGGTGGTGTGCCCATGGCGTACATCTTGTCCACCATTCCTTGCATAAAGGCTCCAATGCCATCGAACTGCTTGGTGGGATCTGCGGGCGCATCAACTTCGGAAAGAATCTGGGCTTTGATATCGGGGCGCTGCAAAGCAGCCCGCAATTCGGCGTGATCCAAACGCTCGGCGAGTTCCATATACGTCGGACGCTTTTGGAAGAAGTGATAGCCGTCCCAGCCGATCATCATGCCGAAGGGGCGAGCCGCCACTTGCGGATGCATCCGACCACCTGCTGCGTTCACCCGATCGACAATGGCCAAAGCCTCTCGCCACGAATCGGCATTCAGTTCATTTTGCAACATGGCAAACGACACCGGAAGCTTGGTGCGTTCGGCCAGAGAAGCCATCCACTCCACTTCCGACAAAAACACCGGACGGTCAAATTCCAAACCTTGCGGAGCCACTTCGAAAAGTCCGCCACCAGCGGCCACCAAGGCATCAGCAATGCCGTTCAATTCATCGAGAGCAGCAAAAGTTCCCGGCACCGGTTCACCATCACGGGCTTTGTGATTCAACGTGCGCGAAGTGGAAAAGCCCACTGCCCCGGCCTCTCGGGCTTCGCGCACAATGCGGGCCATCTCCACGATGTCTTCGGCGGTAGCGGCTTCATTGCGAGCCCCGCGGTCACCCATGACATAGGCCCGTACCGTGCTGTGCGGAACGTAGGCCGCCACATCCATGGAATACGAACCTTGTTCGATCTGATCCAAGTACTCGGGGAAGGTTTCCCAACCCCAGGTGATGCCCTCGTGCAGCGCCGTGCCCGGGATATCTTCCACACCTTCCATCAACTGCACTAACCACTCTTCACGTCCGGGTCGCACCGGGGCGAAACCCACACCGCAGTTACCCATAACAATGGTGGTCACCCCGTGCCCACTAGTTGGTTCCAACAAAGTGTCCCAAGTGACCTGGCCATCGAAGTGGGTGTGAATGTCCACGAAACCGGGAGTGACGATCTTGCCGCGAGCGTCCACAATCTCAGCAGCTTCCCCTTCAAGGTTCACGGCAATGTCGACAATGCGGCCATCACGGACGCCGATATCGGCGATGTAAGACGGGCGACCCGTTCCGTCGACAACTGTTCCGCCACGAATGATGAGATCAAACATGTTTCCCCCGTTTCCGACGCAGAGACCCGCACCGCTTGCTCAAAATCTAACCGATACCCCTAGCCTGCAAGGGTGCTCGACGCCTCTCAAATACGCTCGGTCGACGATGTCACCCAGGCGCTCGCCGACCACGGCTACCTCGCCGATCGGGGTCTGGCGACGTCGGTGTTTCTTGCCCTCACCTTGCAACGACCCCTTCTCCTCGAAGGCGAAGCCGGCGTTGGCAAAACTGAACTCGCAAAGGTCCTAGCCCGTTGGACTGGCGGAGAGCTCATCCGTTTGCAGTGCTATGAGGGTATTGACGCCAGCCAAGCGGTCTACGACTGGGACTACTCCCGTCAGTTGCTCCACTTACGCGCTGCTGAAGCCAGCGGTGAAGCTCAAGGGTTGGGAGCCGATGCTCTTGAGAATCAGCTCTATCAAGAACGTTTTCTTTTGCGGCGTGCCGTTTTGCGGGCCCTTGAGCCACGCGAAACGCCGCCGGTTCTTCTCATTGACGAAATTGACCGAGCCGATGATGAGTTCGAGGCCTATCTCTTAGAGGTCCTATCCGATTTTCAAGTCACCATTCCCGAACTTGGCACTTTTTCTGCCCCGAAACCTCCCGTGGTGATCTTGACTTCCAACCGCACCCGCGATGTGCATGACGCTTTGAAGCGCCGTTGTCTCTACCACTGGGTGGAGCATCCGTCATTTGATCGCGAAGTGGCCATCGTGCGCCTACGCGTGCCGCAAGTGTCGGACACCTTGGCCCGCCAAGTAGCCGCCGCCACGGCAACGATGCGCTCAATGCATCTCTACAAACCACCCGGTGTGGCCGAAACCATTGACTGGGCCACCGCTCTTGGCAGCCTGGGCGTCTCTACTTTGGATGAAGAGAGTGTGCGCTCAACTCTCGGTGCTGTTCTCAAATACCGCGAGGACCAAGAAAATGTGGAACGCAACGGTATGGCTGAGCTCATCAAAGAAGCTTTGACCCGCAGCCTGCTGGCTTTCTCCCGCAGAGACCATGGCCGTGGCCTTCACTCGTCTATTGCGTGGCGTTGGAGTACGCACCCCAATTGGCCACGTACTCACTTTTGTCCAAGCCCTCGACAAAGTCGGTCTTGATGATCGCGACAATGTCTATTGGGCTGGTCGAGCCGCTTTGCTGCGTCGCCCTGAAGATATCTCCGTCTACGACAAAGCATTTGCGGTCTTTTGGGAGCGGCGCACC
>JBJOFA010000305.1:0-2782 GCA_046049015.1 Actinomycetota bacterium
CATCCGCTGCGTCAGGGACTCCACGATGCTGCTGCTGGCACCATTGTCGTGAAACGCTGACTGTCAATCAATGATGGTTGGCGTCAGGCAATGACCATGACGACGTCACCCGAGCCAACGGTGTCTCCGGCCTTGACCTTGATCTCAGTGACATTGCCGGACTTTTCTGCCAGGATCTGATTTTCCATTTTCATGGCTTCAAGAACGCAGACTGCTTGACCAGCTTCAACTTCCTGGCCCACTTCGACCAGCAACTTCACGATGGTGCCCTGCATTGGAACAGATACTTGGCCTGATCCTGCGCCGCCAGCGGCGCCCGAAGACGCCGAACGAGCTGGCTTTTTCGCCTTCGCTCCGTTGGAAACTGCGACTGCGGTTTGTTCCGGAACCCACATCGCCACGTTGAAACGCTTGCCGTTGACTTCCACTGTGGTGTTGCGGCGCACAAGTGGTTCAGCGTCATTGTCCGTTGCAGTCGGACTAGAGGTGCCGATATCAGAGAGATCAAGAACTTCTTCAACCCACTTGGTGGAGTGTTTCATCTCTTGGAAATCAGAATGTTTGAGGATGGCCAAGTCCGCAGGAATGGTGGTGTAAATACCTTCGACGACCATTTCTTCGAGAGCCCGAATTGTTCGGGCAATAGCCGTCGGACGATCTTTGCCCCAGACGATTAATTTGCCGACCAAGTTGTCGTAGTACTGACTGATTTCGTCGCCACTTTCGTATCCCGAGTCGAAGCGCACGCCGAATCCATCGGACGGCACAAGTTTGGTGATTTTCCCGGGTGACGGGAGAAACTTTCCGCCCGCTGGGTTTTCGGCGTTGATACGAATTTCAATACCGTGGCCGTTACGACGAGCCGCGACCTGCTCTTGGGTCATGGGTAACGGTTCACCGCTGGCAACGCGAATTTGCCATTCGACAAGATCGATACCAGTGATGACCTCGGTGACTGGATGCTCCACTTGTAGTCGGGTGTTCATCTCCAAAAAGAAGAACTCGCCATCTTGATAAATGAACTCAACAGTGCCGGCATTGAAATATCCAACGGCGCGGGCCGCTTTGACTGCGGCTTCGCCCATGGCTTCTTCGACACCTTCACCCATGGCAATCGCTGGAGCTTCCTCCACCAATTTTTGGTGACGACGTTGAGCTGAACAATCGCGAGTGGAGACCCAGACGTAGTTGCCGTGCTGATCGCCAACAAGTTGAACTTCGACGTGACGGGGCCACGTGAGATATTTCTCTACATAAATCTCGTCGCGTCCAAAGAAGGCCTTCGCCTCGCGTTGGGCGCTGTCCATGGCCTCTTGCACTTCCTCGGCGGTGCGCACGACTTTCATGCCGCGTCCGCCACCGCCAAAGGCGGCCTTGATGGCAATGGGGTAACCGAAATCAGTACCGAACTTTTTGATCTCTTTCGCCGACGTCACGAATTCAGTGGTACCCGGAACGATCGGTGCACCGCCGCGCAGGGCGGCTTTACGACTAGAGACCTTGTCGCCCATCTCGCGAATGGCATCGCCAGGGGGCCCAATAAAAGCCACGCCCATGTTGGTAATGGCGTCGGCGAACTCGGCGTTCTCACTGAAGAATCCGTAACCCGGATGGACACCGTCGGCGCCGCTCTTTTTGATGGCATCCAGGATGGCCTCGGTGTTGAGGTAACTCTCAGCAGCAGTCTGGCCACCAAGGGCGTAGGCCTCATCAGCCAAACGAACGTGAAGGGCTTCGCGGTCGAGTTCGGAATACACCGCTACGGTGGCAATTCCCATCTCGCGGGCGGCGCGAATCACCCGTACGGCGATCTCGCCGCGGTTGGCAATCAGGATTTTTGTAAGTGGTTTGGAGGGCACAAGTGACAATGTTGGTCTGATGGACACCCCGATTGCTACCCCAAACGAAGAGAACTTGCCAGGGGTGCCATTCTTTGAGCGCGCCCTGGCGGATTTGGGAGGCGGTTCGCCGCCTGTTTTTCCGCCCAATCATTCGCGAGGACCAGCGTTTTTTACCGGCGACCCGTGGTTTGTGCGATGGGTGCCCACAACGGGGAGCACCAATACCGATCTTCTTCAGGCGGCCCTTGGGTCCGCCCCCGATCGACTGGTTTTGGTGGCCGATCACCAAAGTGCCGGACGCGGACGATTGGATCGGACTTGGGAGGCCCAATCCGGGGCAAATTTGTTGATGAGTGTGTTGATTCGCTCGGTGCCGGCGTTTCCCCACCAGTTGACCCAGGCCATTGCGGTGGCCGCGGCGGAAACGTGTGAGGCAGTTGCTCACGATGCCGGATTTGAACTTCAGGTGGATTTGAAGTGGCCCAATGATGTGTTAATCAGCGGTCGCAAATTGGCTGGCATCTTGGCCAGTGCCGGGTCGCTTTCACCGGGTGGTACTGATGGACCGGATTTCGTGGTGGTTGGGCTGGGATTGAATATCGGGTGGGCCCCTGAGGGAGCGGTTTCGCTGAATGAGACCCTTGGAGCCAATGAGGGCGCTGGAATGCGGGACAGGGTGCTCACGGGGATCCTGGAGCGTTTGAAAGGGCTTTTGGAGGCCTCGACCGAGGTGGTCTATGAGCGCTATCGGGCAAAGCTGGCCACTTTGGGGCGAGAGGTGCAGGCCCATTTGCCCACTGGGGAAATTCTGGAGGGTCGGGTGTTGGATGTGGAGACCGATGGACGACTGGTGGTGTTGGATGCTTGCGCCGTTACCCATCGCCTCGATGTTGGCGACATCGTCCATCTCCGTTAGCACCTCCCCCCAACAAACCCCCTTG
>JBJOFA010000306.1:0-2766 GCA_046049015.1 Actinomycetota bacterium
CGCAACACCGTATTGGGGTGAACGAGGGGAATCGAACCCCCGGCCTTCAGGGCCACAACCTGACGCTCTAACCGACTGAGCTACGCCCACCATGGGAGAACACAGTCTGCCAGACCGAGCGGGTCTTTACACTTCTCTTTCGAGTGATTGCCAAGACGCTTGGGGCAGTCTGCTCTAACGTCGGATCGTGAGTGATTGGTCGGGCCCGCAAACGAGTAAGTCCCATTCACTGACACGGATGCTTTGGGTGGCAATACAACGCCGTTGCCCGCGTTGTGGTGACCGCCGGGCCTGGTTTGAGACGTGGTTTCGTCAAGGTGAGCGTTGTCGCGGTTGTGGGGTGAGTCGGACGCGCAACATCGAGGGTCACGAACTGGGTTCGATGACTGTTGCCTTGGTCGTCAACATTGGCCTCATCGTGGTGGCCCTGGCTCTGGCGATTGTGCTCACCGTTCCCGATGTTCCGGTGCTCACCTTGTATCTGGTGCTGGCCTCTACGGCGGTCATTATCCCCATTGTCACTTGGCCTCTGACCCACACGGTTTGGATGGCCATCGATCTTCGTTTTCGCCCTCTAGAACCTGATGAGGCCGTGGAGGCGGCCACGTGGCTGACCAACCAGGAAAAGAAAACATCTGTTCCCTTCGACAATGCTTGACCGAACACCCGTTCGTAGTTACGCTCAGGTCACCGCATTGGTAATCAAGCCAGTACTCCAGATATCCCTGCCATACCCCTTCCCTACAGTCCCTGACATCACCACGTCGATCTCCGATCGCCAAACAGAAAGGCACAGCAATGAGCAATGACCGCGAAAAAGCCCTTGAGATGGCCCTGGCCCAAATTGATAAGCAGTACGGCAAGGGATCCATCATGCGGATGGGCGAAAAGACCAATATGGCCATCGAGGCCATTCCCACTGGCGCTTTGGCCCTTGACGTGGCTCTCGGAGTTGGCGGTCTTCCTCGTGGCCGAGTCACCGAGATCTACGGACCTGAATCCTCCGGAAAATCCACACTCGCCATGCACGTAGTGGCCGAAGCTCAGCGCAACGGAGGCATTTGTGCCTACATCGACGCCGAGCACGCCATGGATCCGGTCTACGCCCGCTCCATTGGCGTAGACATCGATCAGTTGCTCATCTCGCAGCCCGACACCGGCGAGCAGGCCCTTGAAATCGTAGACATGTTGATCCGCTCCGGCGCCCTTGATGTTGTCGTTATCGACTCAGTTGCGGCCCTCACCCCGAAGGCCGAAATTGAGGGCGATATGGGTGATACCCACGTTGGCCTACAAGCCCGCCTCATGAGTCAGGCCTTGCGCAAACTGACGGCCAACCTCAACAAGTCCAATACCGTGGCGATCTTCATCAACCAGTTGCGAGAGAAGATCGGCGTCATGTTTGGATCGCCCGAAACCACTCCCGGTGGACGCGCCCTCAAGTTCTATTCCTCAGTGCGTCTCGATATTCGTCGCATTGAATCCATCAAAGATGGTCCCGAAGTGGTTGGAAACCGAACCCGAGTCAAGGTCGTCAAGAACAAGGTATCGCCTCCATTCCGTCAGGCGGAGTTCGACATCATGTACGGCAAGGGCATCAGTCGCGAAGGTTCAGTCCTCGACATGGCTGTCGACTTGAACATCATCAAAAAATCTGGCGCCTGGTTCACCTATGACGGTGAACAGATGGGCCAGGGACGAGAAAACGCCAAGGGCTTCTTGTCTGAGAACACCGAGATCATGGTTGAGGTATCAGAGAAGGTGCGTCTTGCCGCCGGACTTGGGGACGATGTTGATCCAGAGTTCACCCCGGCCGATGACGAACCCATCAAATTGGACTGACCAATTTCACCCTTGGGCAACGCCTGGGGCGCTGATATCCTCATAAGCGCCGTCCGAGGTAGCTCAGTTGGCAGAGCAGCTGACTGTTAATCAGCGGGTCGCAGGTTCGAGCCCTGCTCTCGGAGCACATACGCAGGGTCCGCAGAGGCGGGCCCTGCGCCATTTTGGGGCGGTAGCTCAGTTGGTTAGAGCAGGGGACTCATAATCCCTGGGTCGCGGGTTCGATCCCTGCCCGCCCCACCCTTAGGGTTCAACGACGATCCAGCCGCGTCGTTGTAACTCTGCGGCTAATACCGCATCTGGTACTGACTGCAGTTTTTGTTGAGCGGCGCTGATCTTGGCTGTGTTGACAACTGGTGTGACTACGGGCGGTTGGTTGTCGCCGCATTCCTCGTCTTCGAGTCGCGAGATGAAATCTTCCGCCTCTTGGCGAGTGAATCGACCAGCGGCCTGTCGTTGATTGAGTTGGAGTGGTCCGCGCGCATCACGGAAATCGGTATGTCCAGCGGACTGGATGAGTTCGAGGAGACGCCTCATCTGTTGTGCCGATGCCGGGGGACCAGAGGCTTGTCCGAATGACATTTCAGTCAGCGCCGAACATGAAAAGAGAAAATCTGCACGGAGTGTTCATGGCACAAGTGTGTTCCAGGGGTGTGGCGTTATGTCCCAAGAGAAGCATCATCGATCGAGAGAATGACGCCGACCGGAGGCGGCTTGGAAGTCCAGAAGATCGCCCTGCTGTGCAGTTTGTACCTGTTCAGATTGAGACTCAATGGCATCGATGAACTCATCTACGTCATCGGCTTCTCCGCCAATCAGCCAGACCATGGGGTTTCCTTCGTGGTCTCGCGGATCACGCGGTAAGACTCCTTCGACGGGATACTGATCAACGGTGATGTCATCGGATGTGTCGTCCACCGGGGC
>JBJOFA010000307.1:0-2757 GCA_046049015.1 Actinomycetota bacterium
TGTGGATTTGATCAAAGAGCGTCAACTGGTTCGTCACAAGGTTGGAATCCTGGCCCATGCCAATGGTCTCTATCACGACCTATCGGCTCAAGAAAATGTTCGCTTTTGGGGTGAGACCGTGGGCGCCACCGATGCTGAAGTGGCAGTGGCTCTGCAACGAATGGGTCTGGTCGGTCGACTGGCCGAATTGCAGGTGTCCAAAATGTCAGCCGGACAACGTCGTCGGACTGCACTTGCCGGGCTTATTGCCCGTCGGGCCGAATTGTGGCTTTTGGATGAACCTCACGCCGGACTCGACGCCGCCGGGCGTAACGAGTTGGATGCTCTTTTGCGCGCTGCTGCAGCTGCCGGTGCCACCATTGTCGTGGCCAGTCATGAGCTTGAGCGGGCTGGATCTTTGGCCTCAAGTCAGCTCGAGGTCGTTGCGGGGCAAGTAAGACAGTGGCAGGAGTGAAGTCGTGATTTGGCGCACCGTTCGACTCATGGCCGTAAAAGATCTTCGGGTTGAGTTACGTAGTCGAGTCCTGACCAATCAGGTGGCGCCTTTTGCCCTCATTGTGATGGTCATGTTCGCTTTTGCTTTGGATAACGAAGCTCTCCTTCCCAGGGTGGCCCCGGGCTTGGTGTGGTTAGCCAGTCTCTTCAGCCTTTTGATCATCGTCTCTCGTACGTTTGCTGTTGAGACCGCTGACGGGGCACTGGACCAACTCCGGGCTTCTGGAGTGCCCATGGTTGGAGTCTTCCTGGGTAAGGCCTTGGCCCTGGCCGTCCAGTTGTTGGTCCTCATCACACTTTTGGTTCTGGCGGCATTGGTGCTTTACCGAGCCGAGTTGAGCCTGAGTGGTGGCGTGCTCTTGGTCACCACTGCCATCACCGCTACCTGCGGTTTGGCTGCCATAGGTACCCTGTACGGAGGTCTTGCCGCTGGTACCAAAGGTCGGGAAACTCTGCTTCCTTTGCTCTTGTTGCCAGTGGCGGCGCCGGTGTTGATCGGAGCGACTCGGGCCACCGAGTCGGCATTCGGCACCGACGGACTGGTGACGAGTGAGGGTTGGCCCTGGCTCGGCTTACTAGCCGTTTTTGCCGTGCTCTTCACTGTCGCCGGAGCAGTGGCCTTTGGTCCACTACTCGATGATTGAGATGAAATTGATCGACATGAACGGAGCGAACTGATGAACGCGGCGATGTCTCGAAGCGATCGGGTGACTGGCACGTCGTTCACTCGTTGGCTGGGGACGTTCACCTTGGTGGGAATTGCATTCCTGGTCTTTTTGGGTCTGGTCGTGTCACCTGCTGATGTGAATCAAGGTGAGTCTGTTCGCATTATGTACGCCCACGTGCCGGGGGCATGGTTGGCGTATCTGGCCTTCATTGTGACAGCGGTGGCTTCGGCGGCTTATCTCTGGAAACGAACTCGATCGCTGACCTGGGATCGCATTGCTGGCGCCAGTGCCGAGGTGGGCGTGTTGTTCATGGCCATTTCGTTGATCACGGGCAGTTTGTGGGGCCGATTGACCTGGGGAACTTTTTGGACCTGGGATGCCCGCTTGACGACTACTGCGTTTCTCTTCGTCACTTACGTGGGCTACCTCGCTGTGCGCGGATTAGGGGGCACTCATCAGCAACGAGGGCGGCGAAGCGCAGTTCTGGCGCTCCTAGCGGTTTTGGAAATACCCCTCGTGCATTTTTCGGTGGAGTTATGGAATTCGCTGCACCAAGAGGCGAGTGTGCTGACGCGAAACTCCGATGTGGAGATGGACGGACTCATGCTGTTCTCACTGTTTTTTGGAGTTGTGGTTTTCACGATGATGTACGTGTGGTTAGTTCTGCACCGTCAGCGGGCCTTGGCCTTACAAGACATGATTGACGACTCAGGTTTGGATCGAGCCATTGCCGAACGTCGATTGGAGATGTCGGATCATGGATGACATCGGGTTTATCTCTGCCAGTTATGTCGTCACCCTTTTGGCCGTTGGTCTTTATGCGTTGTTCGTCATTCGTCGAGCGCGCCGACTTTCTCGAGACGTTCCGCCTGAAGAGAGGCCGTGGTCATGACCGAGTCAGACAAGACATCGCGCCAAACCGGTGACGCCGTGTCCGGTGATGATGAAATTGGTACGTCACCCGACTCTTTTGACCTGTCCCCAAGGTCGACTAAGGCACCATCGCGATCGAAGCGCAAACCGTGGCTGGCCATCGTGGTACTGGGATCCGTTTTTGTGGCGGGCGGCGTAGTTCTTACTCAGTTTCTCACCTCTGCTATCGACTATTACTGCAATGTCGACGAGATCGATGTCAAACAAGGATGCGAGCCTGGACGACGGCTTCGTATTCAAGGGATAGTTGATGAAGGGTCGTTACGAGACGAAGGAACTGTTACTGCCTTTACGGTTAGTTTCGCGGGCTCCACATTGCCGGTGCGTTACGAAGGCGATCCAGGCGGCATCTTCAAAGAATGCATACCAGTTGTGGTGCATGGAATATTGAATGATGGTCTTTTTCAAGGTGATCGAATTGAAGTGAAACATTCCAATGAATACGAAGCAGCCAATCCCAATCGTGTTGACAATGTCCTTAATGGTGAGGCGTACTCAGATGAAGGGACGGAATGCTCGCAGCCAGCATGAACGCGGCAGTCGGTCGCGGCGCAGTATTGCTGGGCCTTTTGGCCTGCCTATCCGGAATTGCCATAACGGTTGCGGGAATCCGCCGTCGTGATCAGCGAGCGCTTCGCTCAACAGTCAAATATGCCTACCT
>JBJOFA010000308.1:0-2756 GCA_046049015.1 Actinomycetota bacterium
TGCGTTACCACCACCATCGCCCGCCATCACATCGGAAGGTCCCACTGACATGTTCCAAGCAGCAGCCTGGCTAATTAGCCAGTTCTACAGTCTCACCTCGAATTACGTCTTCGCCATTGCTTTGGTGGCGGTCGTGATCATGATGTTGATCTTCCCGTTGACCTTGAAGAGCACCAAGTCGATGTTGGAAATGCAGCGGATCCAACCGGAAATGCGTCGCCTTCAGCAGCAGCATCGCGGGGATCGGCAAAAACTAAACGAAGAAATGATGAAGCTCTATCAAGAGCACAAGGTCAACCCCTTGGCTTCTTGTTTGCCGTTGCTCGCGCAGATGCCCATCTTCATCATCATGTTCCGCGTTCTTCACGGGCTTACCAACCGCTCCGCTGACGGCACCTTCGACCCGGATTACATCGCTGAATCCAGCGATCTATTTCAAAGTTTGGCCGGTAAGACCGAGATGCTCTCGTTTGGTTTGGACTTGTCGTTGACTCCTGTCGAGGCCATTCAAGACAATGCGGCGAAAGGTTTGATCTACGCCTTTTTGGTTGCGGCACTCATGGGTCTCTATCTGGTTCAGCAACGCATGATCGCTAGTCGGACCGCCAGCCCCACCATGTCGGCCACTCAGCAAAAGGTGATGCAGTATCTACCGGTTTTTTTCGGGTTGTTCCAGTTGTTTTTCCCGGTGGGACTGGTGGTTTATTACATGGCTCAAACCGTGGTGCGAATTGCGCAGCAGGGTTACATCACTCGACGCTTTTATCGCGGGGACGAGTCATTGGGTAAACAAGCTCAGGCTGCCAGTGTCAAAGCTCGCGAATTATCTGGCGATAGTGGAGGCGGTCTGTTCTCGCAAATGCGCAAGGACCTCTCCCAGGCCAAGGAATCGAATACGCCAAAAAACTCGAACCCGGCGAATAAGCGGGTCACCCCTCCCAAGGGACGCCCGACCCCCTCAAACAAAAACCAGCCATCGAAGAACCAGCCAAACAAGAACCAACCGGCCAAAAACCAACCAAAACCCTCTGGTTCTTCCCGGCACCCCAAGCCACCGCGTTCCTAAGTGCACCAGCACGAAACGGAACCCGATGACGCAAATGACGAAAGAGTAGGAATCCCATGGAATGGGTAGAAATAACTGGCAAGACCATTGAAGAAGCCAAGAGCATCGCCCTTGACCGCCTTGGAGTTGCGGACGAAGACGCCGAGTTTGAAATTCTGGAAGAGCCCAAACCCGGCCTTTTTGGCCGTACTCGGGGAGAGGCCCGGGTTCGGGCTCGCGTAAAACCACTGATCCCGCGGGCCAAGAACGACCGCCGAGACCGTCGTCGACGTGATGACAGCAAACGCAATGAAAACAATGAAGGATCGAAGAAAGACGGTGCACGTAACGAGTCTCGTAATGAGTCCGGAAGCCCGGCCCGCCCCCGTCGACCCAAAGCCGCCCCGAAACAGGAGAAAACCATGAACGATTCATCTCGTCCCCCCCGCACCGAATCAGCCGCTGATCCGGCTCAGGTGGCAGCTAGTGCTGAGCAATTTCTCCAAGGTTTAGCCCAGGCTTTGGGCGCTCAAGCCACCACAGTTGTTGAGGTGGATGGCGAAAATATTGAAGTGCACTTGAACGGATCTGAACTCGGTCTTCTTGTAGGACCCCGAGGCAGCACCTTGCAGGCGGTACAGGACCTCACCCGAGTAGTGAGCCAACGCCGAATGGGAGATCACGACACTCGTCTCCGCATCGACATCGGCGGTTATCGCGCTAAGCGCCGAGAAGCATTGAGCCGTTTTGTTACTCAGGTGGCCGATGAAGTGGTCGCCAGTGGCACGGCACGGGCCCTCGAGCCCATGCCATCTCCTGACCGCAAGATTGTCCACGATGCGTTGACGGGACGTACCGACATCACCACCCACTCTGAGGGGGATGATCCCAACCGTCGAGTGGTCATAGTCCCAGTTGGGGTTTCGGCCGAATAGAACCCGAAACAGGTCGAACAGACCTACAGTGAGGGGATGCCGAGAGCGGCCCTCCTCAGTCCTGAAAACAGAAAGAAAGTTCTCGATGCGCTGGGCGAAGCCCAGCGCATCGGCATGTTAGGGGACGCCCCGTTGGAGCAGGTTGTTGACCGCTCCCTGGCCTTTGTTCGAGCCCTCCCCCGTGAAGCCAGAACCGTTATTGATTTGGGATCGGGTGGCGGGGACCCTGGTCTCGTTATTGCGGTGGCCGATCCAGACCTGGTCGTTACTCTTGTCGATCGGCGGGAAAAGAGGACCGACCTCCTCGGTCGACTAGTGGGCCGATTGGGGTTGCAGGACCGGATCGAAGTCGTGACCTCCGATGTTGTTGAACTAGGTCGTCGGCTTCCCGGGCGGTTTTGGGATGCTGCTACTAGCCGAGGATTTGGCCCGCCTGAATACACCGCCTCCCACGCCTCTGCCCTCCTTCAACCAGGAGGTGTCCTGCTGGTCTCGGAGCCCCCCGCTTCTGACGGCTCCCGATGGGAAAACCAGGAAGTTCGGGACCAGGGCTTCGTTTTGGCCCAGGTTGTCGATGGGGTGGCGGTGCTGGTCCGAAGTTAGGTAGCAGGAGACCGGTTGCTCTGAACTTCATGTTCCACGTGGAACACGCCAAGTCGTTTTTGTCGTCGCATTCAAGACCACGTAGTTCTGGTTCCACGTGGAACATCGGTGAGAGATAAATCAGGTTCAGGTCCGCCACGGCGGTAGTTCCACGTGGAACATTCTGGCCTGGG
>JBJOFA010000309.1:0-2748 GCA_046049015.1 Actinomycetota bacterium
AAATGAAGGCCGATGACATCGCTGTGGTCCGAGGCTTACTTCGAGATGCCGAAACCGCCGATGGCCATCGCCCATTGTCCGACCACCTATGGCTTGACCTGGTGGATGGAGGGCGAGCAGGGTTCGCCGGACTGGTGGCTTGGGAACCGGGACATGACCATCCGGTCGCTTATGCCCAAATCAGCCGAGGTCACGACTCCTTTTCTTTGGAATTGGTGGTGCACCCTCATCATCGTTACGAAATGCACCTCCTCGGTCCTGAGTTACTGGAAACCGCTTTAAAAGAAGTCGCCGACAATGGTGGGGGCCACGTCCACTGGTGGGTTTTTGAACCAACTATTGGACATGAGCAGGTTGCGGCTCAAGTTGGGTTACATCCCGGTCGCGTCCTGCACCAGATGCGTCGTTCACTGCCCTTATCGGCGGCCGATGCTCAACTAGCGGTTCCCGTACGAACGTTTCAACCGGGAACGGATGATCGAAACTGGCTCGACGTCAACAATCGTGCCTTCGCCCACCATCCCGAACAAGGTGGCTGGGACGAAAAGACCTTGGCGGCACGCATGGCCCAACCCTGGTTCGAAGCCCAAGGTTTCATCCTGCATGAGATCGACGGTCAGTTGGCGGCATTTTGTTGGACCAAAGTGGATGCCAGCATTGATGCGAAACTTGGCGAAATCTACGTCGTTGCTGTGGACCCAAAGTTCCACGGGCAGGGACTTGGAAAAGGAATTGTGGTTTCGGGTCTCATGAACATGTCGGATCGAGGAATCACCACTGCCATGTTGTATGTCGACGCCCACAACACTTCGGCAGTGGCCATGTACGAAAGCCTCGGATTTCGTATTCACCGTACTGACCGAGCCTTTGTCGGCGATATTGCCCCCGCCTGATCCGAGCCGTCAAAGTTCACGCGCTCATATCTTTAGGCAGGAGCCAACAGGAAAGAATCAACATGAAGGAAACAGCATGACAACTACCGCCGATCTTCCCCGCTGGCGAATCAATGATGTCTATTCCTCTCTCGACAGTCGGGAGTTCATGGATGCTCTGGAGCAGTTCCGGTCAGATGTGCAGCGTCTAGAAAGTGCCTTTGATGTCGATGACATTCGTGCGCTGCCCGACGGCGTTCAATCCAATGTCGATCTTGAGACTGCCGAACGACTCAGTCGAGCAATCAATGTCTTCAACTCCACTGTGAATCGGTCAACAGTTCTAGAGGCTTATGTGTACGCGATTGTGTCGACTGATACCCGTCACGAGAAAGCTCAGGCGCTCTTGTCCGAAATTGAAAGTCTTGATGCTCGCGTCACTCCCCTTCTTGCCCGGTTGGCCGACTTTGCCGGGGACCATGACTTAGCTGCCCTTGCTGAGTTCGATACCAATATTGCCGATCACTTGCAGCCCCTGCAACGGCTTGCTGAACGAAGCGAACATCAAATGAGTGAGGACGAAGAGAATCTATTCGCCGAATTGTCCACCACTGGTTCGGCTGCTTGGTCTCGGCTACAGCGAGACGTGTCATCTCAGCTCACGACTGAGGTTGACCTGCCGAGTGGGCGACAAATTTTGCCGATGCCCGCAGTGAGGGGATTGGCCACCGATATCAGCCCTCTGGTACGTCGCGCCGGTTACCAAGCCGAAATCGAAGCATGGCCGCGAATTGCCACAAGTTGTGCTGCGGCCATGAATGCCATCAAGGGCGAGGCCAATACGGTCAATACCCGGAGACGATGGAATACACCTCTCGATGCTTCGCTCTTCGCTAATGGCATTTCCCCGGCGACGTTTGCTGCAATGCAATCAGCCATTGTTGATTCTCTCCCGGATTTTCGCCGATGGATGCGCCTAAAGGCCCGCCATCACGGTCATGACAACGGTCTTGCCTGGTGGGATCTCATTGCCCCGCTGCCCGGTGTCGGCAGTTCGATTTCTTGGGATGATTCCATGAAATTGATCCGACAGGCGTTCCACGGTTTTAGTTCGTCCTTGTCGGGAATGGTTGATCGAGCAGTTGCCGAACAATGGTTGGATGCCCCACCAGATGATGGAAAGGTTGGAGGGGCTTTCTGTATGCCCTTCGCCGATGATCGTTCTCTCCTTCTGCTCAACTGGAGCGGTTCAGTTGAATCAACTCAAACAACGGCCCACGAATTAGGCCACGCTTTTCACAACGTTCAATTAGTCGGTCGCACTCCGCTACAAAGGCGGCTCCCCATGGCCCTGGCCGAGACTGCCAGTATTTTCTGCGAGACGTTGATGGTTGAGTCGGGTTTGCAAACCCTCTCGGGAGCCGACCGACTGGCACTTCTCAACGTTGACCTCCAGGGGGCAACTCAAGTAGTGGTGGACATTCACAGTCGCTTTCTTTTTGAAGCAGAAGTATTCACTCGACGCAAGAAGCGCACTCTCGGCGTCAGTGAACTGAATGAACTCATGCTCGAAAGTCAAAATACGGCCTACGGGGATGGACTTGATCAAACTACGGCTCATCCCTATATGTGGATATTGAAACCCCACTATTACGGCAGTCACTTCTATAACTGGCCTTACACCTATGGTCTGCTCTTTGGGCTTGGATTGTTTGCGACTTTTACCGCTGACCCTGAGGCCTTTCGGGCTGGTTATGACGACTTCCTCAGCCGAAGCGGAATGGCCTCCGGTGAAGAACTTGGGGCGGCATTCAATATTGATGTGACTTCAGAAGCATTTTGGAACTCAAGTTTGGACGTTCTGCGTGCTCGTGTT
>JBJOFA010000310.1:0-3861 GCA_046049015.1 Actinomycetota bacterium
GGCTGTTGTCGTGGACACTGTTGCCGGCTTGCCAAGCAGGATCCAAGAGCAGTTATCAGCTGATGTTGCCGCTGGTCATTACGACGAAATGGAAATCGAGCCTGGCGTTTTGGCCTACTGGCCCACCGGGCTCAACTGCTGAGAAAAATCGCGCCCAAGGACGCGCTGTCAGGTACAAGAACATCAAGATTTGTATGGCTTGCTCAAAATCCGCAATCGGTATCGGTTTACCAACGGCGACTAACACGTCTTCGTGTCTCACCGCATTTTGAACGCTTGACTGAGCCCATGGGCGAAGTATTCGAAGGTAAAGATCTGTCCGAAGCAATGTTCTGGGGAGTCGACCTTCAAGGTTCCTACTTCCGCGATACGAATCTTTCAAATAGCCGTTTCTTCCACACTTTCTGGAATGACGTGTCCGTTGACGGTGTCATTAATCGGCTCGTAGTGAATGGCGTCGAAGTCACGGACTATGTGAATACTCACGATCGCTGGTATCCACTGCGTACCCAACTGGAACCGGCCACTGCTGATGAATTGCGCTCCGTATGGTCAACCCTTCAATCACATTGGTCAGATCTACTGAGTCACGTTGCCCAACTTGAACCGGAGGTAGCCCTGCAATCTGTCAACGGAGAATGGTCGTTACGTGACACCCTGCGGCATCTTCTCTTCGCCATGGACAAATGGTTCTTTGTACCGATACTTGACCCGATACTTGACTCAGAACGTGTCTCCAAAGTTGATAGGAAGTCTTACACCAGCATCGGTTTACCTAACACCGAGTCTCAGGATCTGGACTGGCCCGGTATCGATCGTCACGCCGATCCGAGCTTTGACGATGTGCTTCGAATCCGCTCCGAGCGATACGAGCTATTTAAGCAATTCATCACAACATTGAAATTTGATGACCTTCCAGACTCGGTCGATGTTGGTGAAAACGGATCAGCGCCAGCCGTGATGTGTTTCTACGTCGTGCTGGAAGAAGAGTTTGAGCACCTGCGCTACGCCCTCAGAGATTTAGATCTGAACGCCACGTGAATCATGGACTGACCTAAGAGATCAACTGGATTCCCAACCTAAACGGGCCTTCAATTCCGTCCACGAGATAAAAGGCAATACTCACGAGACGGCTGGGCTCAAGGGGCTCGATGGCATCACGAGGATCAAGGAACCGGGTCACTGGCTTAAAGCTGCTCCAAGGAATAGTCACATCAGTAATCGAGTCGGGAGATGTTGGCAATGACGCGATCCAGCCTCCACTCTCATCGTCGGTACGTATTTCTACAGTCCAGGTGCGACCATCACCTTGAACCACGATTCGCGGACCGATTCGATCCGCCCAAGACATGCTTGATGACTGAGTTGATTGTGATTCGATCACTGGACTACGCACTGAAGCAAAGCCTCCGTTGTTGTCGAGAGATAACTCACCGCTGAAGATCATCAAGCCGTCTTCAATGGCTAACTGACCAGAAGACACGCCACCCATCACGGTGTCGTTCACGACGCTCCACCCGGCCATCGTCGACCCACCGGCAGAATCACTCGAGGAGAAGTCGAACACGGCAACCACCATTTCGTTGATAGCAGTCGATGAAGTCACCGTCGATGACACGGTCGTTGAAGTGACAGTCGATGACATGGTCGTCGTTACACCAGGTAACGAGTCCGGTCCTGACGGGCCGTTCGCAGCGGTATCAGACCTATCTGCGCCACCGGCGCAACCTAAGACCACAATCCCAGCAGTCAGGGCGCCCAAAAATTGCCCGCTAACACCGATGACTCCGCCGACACCAAGAGTTTTTCCCGACCGCATGTATCTCATGACTCATCTTGCCTGAAATTTCGCCTTCCTGGAATCTGCGGGACCAAGGTTCCACTGAGCTTCAGTCCGTAGGCAAAGGGGGACGCATCTCTCCTTAGGTGCGATCATTTTCGCCTCGAGGTGTTCCCGAAGTGAGGTCGGTCATTTCAACGAAGGACTTTGGACCCTGACATCGCTACCTCCATTCTCTCTACCGTCAAGTCAAGGAGGTCAGTTATGCGTCTAGGACTATCTGTGTTAGGGATCGTCACAAGTGGAATCATCCTGGCTTGCAGTAGCAGTGCCGAAGATGCAATCCACCGTGAACCACTCGAAGAGCCGCAATGTGACTCTGCCACTTTGCTCACAACGGCCCAGTCGGAACCTCAGGATCTCACAGTCTCAGAAACAACGAATGGACAGTGGTTCTGTGTCGGTGGCGAACCGCTGGGACTCGACTCGTCGCCACAGTGGATCGACGCTCCGGCGCTCACCGACAGTGGTACCTTGCCGAACGGCGCCGTCTTCTACCTGTTCGTGCTTCCTGCGGACACCCCTATTGCGAAATCGTTGCGCGACGAGACCGGGAGCGACGTACCGATCGCTCAATCGATCGACGGTGATCATCTGATCGTTCTCGATATCGATGCCGACCCACAACGGTTCGGCATCGACGAGATCGACAGGCGCTGGGAGCTGATCGGACCCGATGGTGCAGTCGCGCTCATTCTCACCGGCCGAGGACCCGCACCCGGCTCTGCTCCCACCACGTTCGACGACGTAATGGTGTGCCTCTCCCAAAACGGCATCAACACAGACGGACTACAACCATTTGAACCAGCTGCTGCCCAAGCGGCGTGGTCAGCCTGTGAAGACCTCAATACCGAAGCGATGGTCGCTAGCGGCCTGACCTCCGCCCAAGCCGACGAGATGGAGGCGTCGTCAATTTCGCTGAGCACGAAGCAGCGGCACTGCGCTGTAACTCAAAATGAGCAACGCCCCACTAACTCGTGGGCGAGGGGGGACTTGATACCCGGTTGGTGCGAGATTTCCCACTTCGTGGGGATCTCGATGTCATAAAAAATATGGTATTGATCGACTGGAGTTCGTCGCATTTAGCAGGGCATGTTTTTCCGGGTATCTAGCTCGTACTCGTTTGTTCCGTCTGAGTAGTCGAAATATTTGATACAGCGTTAGTAGATCCCCTCCCTGCCGAAGTACTCATCGCGGTACAGCTCCTCAATCCGAATGTTTACCGAAGTTCGCACCGCAGGCGGCGAGGGTGGTGAGGTGGTCGTGGTGGTAGAGGAACTCAGCACCCGTTGATTGTTACGATGTAGACGGTTGCCGTGTCGGTGGTGGAGTAGGTGACGGTGGTGACACCCGTCGTGCCCTCGGAGGCGAACGCGATCGGAGCGGGCGTGCCGTTGATAAAGGTGTTGATGACGTCGGACGGGGTGACGGACGCGGCGTAGAGCAAGGTGCCCAAGCACTCGGTGGGAGTGCTGAGGGTGAGCGTGCCGGTCGCGGACATGGTGAGGGTGCCACTCGCCGAGGGGGCCGTTCCCGCACCACTTGCGTTGAAGGTGACGCAGTTCGTCGGCACGGCGGTCTCGCAGACAGATGTCGTCGCGGTTGAGCCCGTCCTTGATCCGAGCGAACCGAAGTATACTTCGCCACCATCCTCTCCGTAGAATTCGCCCAGGAACACGACGGTGAGTTCGGGGCTCGGTTCCCCGGTGCAACCGTGGCTGATGGTGAGGATGGCTTTGTTCTTGGCGTTGTTGTAGAGGGCGGTGACGTCGGCGGTGTCGAGGTCGATCGCGCCGGGCATCGTGTACTTGAAGGTGCTGATGCCGGTCTTCTTGTCGATGCCGGGCCTGCCCATGTCCGCGGTGGTGCCATTGATGTTGATGGTGGCGCTGGTGGCCTTGGAGCCGGCGAGAATCCACAGCAGGTAGGGGGTATCGTCGGTGTCGCAGGTCTCGGTGGCGAGCGTGCGGATGCCTTCGGTGAGCGTGGTGCCGTTCCCCGCCCAGGTCACGGTCGCCGTC
>JBJOFA010000311.1:0-2727 GCA_046049015.1 Actinomycetota bacterium
CCATTCGTCGATGCGGCGCTCAAAGATCGCCAACGATTCGTCGTCGAAAAGATTGCTCACGAGCAGTTAATAAGAGACCGGGTGGTGATGTCGGCATAAAGACGACGCAATCGGGCCGCGGCGAAACTCCAGGTATATCCACGACCTCGAGCAGCCGCCGCTGCTCCCATAGCTGTGGCAGCTGAAGTATCTGCCAAAAGCTGAGCGGTGTAACGAGCAAAAGTTTCGGGATCGCGATCGGGGACCAAAAATCCGGTGACTTCGTGATCTACCAGTGACAACAAGCCACCCACGGCACTGGCCACCACGGGCGTTCCACAAGCAGCTGCTTCTAAGGCCACCAACCCGAAACTTTCCGAACGACTTGGAACCCAAACGGCATCGGCGGCTCGGTAATACGTGGACAAAATATGGTGGGCCTGCGGTTCAACAAAGTGCACTTGTCGTTCTAAGCCCAAGGAGTCGATGAGATTGCGGATCCGGCCGACTTCAAAATCACCTTGAGTGCCACTGGCCCCGCCAACGATGTACAGATCGGCATCAGGACGGCCGAGTGCCGCCAGAGCCTGAACGGCGACGTCGACTCCCTTTAAGGGTTGAATACGTCCGACGAAAAGCAGTACTGGTCCTGGGCCCATACCCAAGGCCTGACGGGCCCCGTTTTTGTCTCCGGGTGTGAAGAAGGCGTGTTCCACACCGGGAGCGACAATCTCTAATCGACCGGGAGGATTTCCGTAAAGGCGACGGAACTGCTCTTCTTCTTCATCACAACTGACACAGATGGCATCCGCACAGCCAATGATTTCGGCTTCGGCGCGCTCACGTCGTTCGGGTTCAGGATCTCCACCCTCGGCTTTCACCCGAGCCAGGGTGTGAAACGTGGTCACCAAAGGAATCTCCAACTCATGTTTGATGGAGTGACCAGCGATACCCGACAGCCAATAGTTGGCGTGAACGACTTCGGCGGGCTGGCCGCGATGCATTTCATCCAAGACGAAATCAGTGAAATCTGGAATGACCGACTCGAGTTCTTCTTTGGGGAGATCGAAGCGCCCCGCCGGTACATGCACCACTCGATAATTGGGTTCAACGAGAACCTCGCGTGGCAGCCCGCTGCGCCACTCTCGGGTATAGGTGGTGACCTCAACTCCGGCATGGGCCAAACCGGTGACCAGTTC
This sequence comes from Actinomycetota bacterium, assembly GCA_046049015.1. Taxonomy (GTDB): domain Bacteria; phylum Actinomycetota; class Acidimicrobiia; order Acidimicrobiales; family Ilumatobacteraceae; genus Casp-actino8. Next base: position 1,179 of record JBJOFA010000311.1, read on the forward strand.
ACGAACGTAGACGTTCATGCCGCCTGAATCCCCCGCCCCCGGTTGAGCTAAGGGTGAGGTATGGAATGAAAGCATCGCCACCCGGGTCATAGGTAGCAACCTACCGGCTGGGTATCACAGAGAATTCGGTGGAGCAGGACCTTTTCACTCAGGAGTCGAGCAGGGAATCCACCGAAGCGTCCCCAGATTTGTAACGCTGCACCAGTTCGGCAGTGAGGGCATCAATCTGTCCGAACAGTGAGCGCCGAATTTCGGACTGAGTGGCCTCAAATTCTCGCAAGCCCTTTTCCAGGGCAGCCAAACCGGCATCATCAAGGTCGGTCATATTGTCGAAACCGAGACGATCGCACAGTTCATCGAATTCGATCATCAGCGGATGATTGGCGGCGACTTCGGTGTCTCGAGGTGGTCGAGCCGAACCAGTACCGGGAGCGGGGCCCACCCCGGAGCGAACGATGTCGTTGAGTGAGATCTGTCCGGTTCCATCATGGCGACTGTTGTACATAGCGACTACTAAATCGACACGACCTTGAGCCAAACGACGAACAAAGGACACGGCATCTTCGGTTTGACGTAACGATTCCCGCAAGGCTCGTAATTCGTTTAAAGGCAACGACGTGGGATCAAAAGAATTATCGGTACTCATAACGTTTGCCCTCTGTCATCCTCACTCAACACTTTCACGTGCTTCAGATCATTGCATGAGTTTCTTGACGGTATTTTCTCGGCGGGGAATTTCACGTTGAGCCACCTGAAACCGGCGGCAGAACGGCAACTTCATCGTCATCAGTCACCGGCGTCGAACCCACAACCGACTCACCGTTCAACCAAATTCGACAGCTTGGCAATAACTCGGCAAAGGCGGGCCCGTAGCGATTGATTGCCGATGCGATCACCTCATCCACCGTAGGCGCACTAATGGTGTCGGAGTTTGTCCCGGCAAGTTCGCGGGCCCGGGCGAACAGTCGAAGGGTGGCCACGACTTGGATCGTACCGGCAGTACCCTGGAGCGTTGTGACCACGACCGGCCCCACAACTCCAGAAACCTCAACCGGAGATCTAGCCGGGTCTTCGACTGGTTCCTCACACGTGACTCGGGTCTTGGTTCTGCGCCACGGTCAAAGTGAATGGAACGCTCTGGGACGTTGGCAGGGGCAGGCCGATCCCCCACTCACCGATCTGGGCCGGCAGCAGGCTCGAACGGCTGCGCAGCTTTTGGCTACCGAATGCCCGCCCTTTGATGCAGTGATCACCAGTGACCTGGATCGGGCTCAAGAAACTGGTCTCACCATTGCTGGCATCGTTGGTTGTGACGTTCATATTCTCGATCCCCGCTGGCGAGAGAACGATGCCGGTGAATGGCAAGGTTTGACCCCGGAAGAAATCCGTCAACAGTGGCCCGGTTATTTAGAAAACGATCAGCGACCTCCAGGTTTTGAATCAGCGGCCTCAACGGTAGGCCGAGCCCGAGCCGCACTTGACGACATCGCCAGGCATCATCTTGGGGGTTGTGTCTTGGTCATCTCGCATGGTGGAGTTTTGCGCTTGC
>JBJOFA010000312.1:0-2722 GCA_046049015.1 Actinomycetota bacterium
CAGAAGTCCGGACCAGCGCTGATCGCAAACAACCATATGTTGCTGAGCACCAGCAACGGGTTCGAGTTCGCGACAGCTCAGTCCAGTGGATGTCGCATAAACAATAACTACATCGACTGCGATGGTGGTGATTTCGCTGTGGTGTTCGACGACAGCGATAACAACACGCTGATGTCGAACTACATCTCCAACACTGGCGCGGCGAACGATGCTGTGATCGGCAAAAAGCATCGGTATGGGTACGAAATGTCCATGGGTAACGCCGGCTTTGGTGAAGTGGACGCTGGGGCCATCTTGAAGTACGACCGCCAGACCGGTACTCGCACTTCGATTGAACTGGGCAAGGGCCGAGTATCAGGAGAAGCAGTATTCGCTCCGGCAGCCGGAGGTACCGCCGAGGATGATGGGTATTTGATGACCTTCATCTATGACGCCCCCTCTGACACGAGCGAATACGTGATCTTCGACGCCAAAACCATGAGTGCCGATCCGATAGCGACTGTTCAACTGCCTCGCGTGCCCTTTGGGTTTCATGGCAGTTGGGTGCCGTCCAATATCGTCAACTAAACATCGTCGCAACAGCATCATCAACAAGGGGGAAAGAATGAAGCGATCAACGATTTCAGAAACCAGAACACCACAGCGACGCCGTACGGCACTCGCCGCCGTTCTCGCCAGCAGCCTTTTCATCGTCGCCTGCGGTGGAGGTGACGGCGAGACCGCTGAATCCGTACCACCCGTCACTGAAGCGCAAAGTACAGAGACGACTGACGCATCGGGTCTTCCGTCAACGGAAGCAGACCTGTATGGTGGTCCGCCGACTGGGTCGGAAATGATTGTTGGTTTGATCAATACCGAGGGCACCCCTGGACTCGACTTCCCCAATATGCGCCGTTTCATTGAAGCCGCCGTGGCTTGGACTAATGAGAACGGTGGATTTGGCAATCGCCCCGTCACCTTGGAGACCTGCATTGTCAAGGGATCACCGGAAACTTCGCAGGCCTGCGCCCAGGAACTCGTTGGCAAGAACGTCGAGTTGATCTTGCTTGGGTTTGATCTTTTCCCGGATTACAAAACTTTTGAAGCGGCCAGTTTGCCGGTTATCGGTGTCCTGCCAATTCTGGCTCCGGATTACACCGCCAATGCACTGTTCTTGACAGGTGGCAATGCCACGCTCGGGGGAGCAATTGCGGCGGTGGCTAAGGATCATCTTAAGGCTTCGACAGTGGCTATGGTCCACTCTGATAATGCCGGGGCCAACTCCACGGCCGCATCTTTTCAAGCAGCTTTGGAAAAAGCCGGAATCACTTGGACTGCAGTCAAGGGTGGAGATAACGAGACCGATGCCGGTTATCAAGGACTCATGCGCGAAGCCGCCAAGAGTAATCCCGATGTGATTGTTTCGCTGTACACCGATGCTGGTTGTATCGGCACCATGCGAGGTCGGGCTTCACTCGGTATCACTATTCCCGTGATCACCACGGGTGCCTGTGCCGATAAGTCCGTCATCGACGTTGTTGGTGATGATGCTCTCGGTTGGTTGTTTGCCGGCCTAGCTGAAGACACCGATACTCCAGATCGCAAACTACAACGAGAACTCTTGGCTCCCATTCTAGAAGTCACTCCTGAAGAAGTCACCGTGGCGTCTTTGGGGCTCAACGGTCTTGGGTACGCGCTTTATATGTCGCTCGTGGATTACGCCAATCAGATGAACTCAGACGGTTTGGAAGTCACCGGCCGGTCCATCTTTGATTATCTGAAGGCCGGTGAAGGGTTGTACCTATTCGGCAGTCAGAGTCCTATCGAGTGCGGATCTTTAGAAAAGTATCCGGCCGTGTGCTCGTACGTCTTCCCCTTTGCTGAATACAAAGGTGATGGAGTCATTGGGCCGATTGATGGTTTGGGACTGGTCGATAGCAAGCTCTATCTGCCTTGATCGATTGCCCAAAGTAGCTCTCGTTTCGTGATCGACTATCTCTTTTACATCCTGCTGGGAAGTGGGGCCGGGGCGATCATTGCCGCCCTTGGTGTGGGATTAGTCATTACATATCAGGGTTCAGGCGTCGTTAATTTCTCGGCCGGAGCCACGGCTATGTGGAGCGCGTACGTGTACGCCGATCTGCGCAATGGGGCCTATCCCTTTCCAATTCCCGGTTTACCCGATCGCTATCACTTCGATGGTGACGTGGGGTATCGCTGGGCCTTGTTCTTGGCGTTGCTCACCGCAGCGGCTCTCGGTCTGATTCTCTATGCCGTGATCTTCAGACCATTGCGACAAGCTCCAGCACTGGCCAAGGTAGTGGCCACCGTGGGATTGATCATTGTCTTTATTTCCTTGGTAGAACGACGGTTTTCTGGCGCCACTGCGATCCGAGTTCCGTCGATTTTGCCCCGGGAATCGGTGACCATCACCGATGATCTCATCGTGCCGCGCGATGGACTGTGGCTCTTGCTCATCGTGGTGATCATGACCGCAGTTCTATGGGCGGCAGGAAAATATCTGCGTATTGGATTGGCTACTAAGGCTGCTGCCGAAAAAGAAAAGGGTGCTGTGCTCATGGGCTATTCGCCGGACTGTCTGGCCGACCCCCAGCTGCTGCACCGCGGTCACGTCTCGCGGGTACCGCATCCTCTCCACGGCGAGGTCGCGGTGGCTGTGCACAACGCAAAAAAGCAAGTTATATCAGCATTCAACCTGGCCAGGGGCAGCAGCGCGAGCAGC
>JBJOFA010000313.1:0-2718 GCA_046049015.1 Actinomycetota bacterium
TATCTTTCACGACCCATGTTTCAGGAGTGTTTCCTCCGGGTACGCAGTTGGGAAACTCTGATGGAATCGTCGGCCCGGGACTCAAGAACGCAGACGAACCGACAAACAGGTAACACAGCCCTCGAGCTTTTCGTATTCAGAGATATCCACGGTGAGAACCTGCAAGCCCCGATCTCTGAACATCTGGGCGGTACGCGGTGCCGAAGAGGCCATCAACACTGTTGAAGGATCCACCACGACAACATGAGCACCTGATTCCTCGGGAACCGACAGATACGGTTGGAATACGGACGGATCATCAACTACCGGATCCCAACCAAGAACAGTGCCATCAGGCAGAGCGGTGACTGCAGACTTGAGATGCAACACCTTGGTCACCGGTACCGGAATCACTCGCGCTCCCATTGGTTCAAGGATCGCAGCCAGCGCGGTAATCCCTGCGATGTCGGTGCGACCGCCACGTCCGACGTACACGGCATCGTCAATCTTCAAAACGTCACCACCGTCGAGGTGACCAAAAGGATCGATGTCCACGAGACGGTGCACTGGAACACCAAGTGAACGCACTGCGTCTTCCACCGCGACAACTTCTGGTTGGCGCGTTGTGGCTCCGGGACGAGACATCACCGCAGTGCCTTTGAACATGACCATTGTGTCCTCGATAAATACCGCATCGGGACAGTCATCAGCGCCATCGACTTCGATGATCTCCCATCCGCGATTGGCGAACACTTCGACGTATTCACTCCACTGACGACGAGCAAGCGAAAGATCCACCGGTTGACGTTCGATATGAGTGATCAGGCCCTCGACCAGACGAGGACCGGGCGGACGAATGAGAACCGTAGGTTTCATGAGATCACAAGAGGACGAAAACTTCTACGACAGTCCAAGACGTGAACCGGCTTCAAGTTCATCAGCGGCATCGAAGGACCGGCGTACGAGCGCATCCATCAGCGCCGTTCCCCGACTGTTGGCGGTATCAAGCGTCAGAATGCTGGCTGCAAACGACGTACAGAAGAAAAGAACACCCTCGGAATAGCCACGGAGAATAGTTTCCGGGTCACTCCACTCTTCGGGAACCCCGTGAGCCCGTAGTCCCCGACAGTAGCGGTCGAGAAGTTCGTGTTGATGCGCCCGGCGCATGTCGATCGGCAGGTTGGTCCCGAGGAAATACACCAAGTCGGTGGTGCTCGGTGCGCGCATGGCCAGCTGCCAGTCGATGAGAACGACACGTCCTTCATGGGTGAAGAACATGTTGTCGAGGCGAAAGTCCCCATGAACGAGCGTGTTGGGCCAATGGGCATAACTACCGATCCACTCCACGACTCGAGGGGCGAACTCTTCACACCAGCGCAAAACGCGTTCAGGCAGTTCATTGCCATAGCGCTCCAAGAAAGTCGGCCAGCCGATTGGAAACAGCGTTCCGATGGATTCGTTCATTGGATCATTGAGATCGGGCATCCATGCCAGTTCAGACAACTTTGGATGATCAAACCATGATCCGTGCAAGGCCGCAGCAGTATCGATCACTTGACGAGCGCGCTCGAGAGTTGGCCCAACTACTTGATCGCCTGGTTCAGCCGGCGCCAGATCCTCGAGGATCAGGATCCAAGGGTTCTCGCTGGCAAAGAGACAACGCGGTATCGACACCCCCTGCATAGCCGGAGCAATCTCGGTGTAGAAACGAAATTCGCGTTCCCAGACGCGCATCATCTGACCGATCATCAGTCCGCCGGGATCGGTGGTCGGCATCTTGACCACTACCGACGAGCCATCGCCCAAAGTCACTCGAGCCAGTTGTCCCATGAACCCTTGACCGGCACCGATTACTTGCAACGAAGACACCGCGACTGTGCGACCGAGAACGTCAGACAACCAGGCCGCATCGATGTCAGTAATAGTCATCGGAGTAGTCATGAATTGATACCTCTCAAGAACTGTTCGGCAATGCGCTGGGGAGCGCCGGTCAGAGCACCGAACAAGAATGCCCGACGCGGGAGCCAAACAGCGCGGCTACCTTTTTCCACGGCTCGCACTGCTGCCTCGGCTACTTGCTGAGCCTCGACGTTGGGCATCAATTGAATGCGACGAAATCGTGCAAAGGCTCGCACTGCTGGTTCATGAGTGAGGTTGGCCAAGAGATCGGTCGGCACTGGGCCAACTTCCAGATTGGTGACCTTGATCTTGGTGCTCTTCAAGTCTTGGCGAACGATGCGCGAGAAATGACTGAGCCCACTTTTGGTAGCTGAATACACACTCATGCCGGCGAATCCTCCGTTGGCAGCCATGGACGAGATATTGACAATGTGTCCAGTGTTGCGAGCCTTCATACTGATGAGAGCCAGACGCGAGAGTTGGATGGGCACTCGCAAGTTCAGTTGTACGACCTCATCGACTTCGACTTCCGTCGTATCAAGAATGCTCTTCGTCGTCTCCATACCAGCATTGTTGACCAGGACATCGATTGGCCCAGCCAGAGCCTCGGCGCGGGTGATGAGATCACGCACCTGCTGAACATCGAAAAGGTCAGCAACAAGGGCGTGACCGTCGATTTCCTCCGCCAAGGAAACGAGTGGTCCTTGTGTACGAGCCACAACGGTGACCCGGGCACCGCGGCTCGCAAACTCTCGGGCAATGGCGGCACCAATTCCCCTCGATGCTCCGGTCACGACCACATGGCGGTTGGCGATTTGCATGAGGCCATTGTGTCCGAGT
>JBJOFA010000314.1:0-2706 GCA_046049015.1 Actinomycetota bacterium
CGCTCAAGGGGATCCACGGGTGCGTACTTGGCCCGAATTTCCTGAGCGTAATTTTCGCCCACCATGGAGCAACCGGCTTTCATGGCAGCGCGTATCTCAGCGATACCAAAGCCCTTCGTGACGGCAATAATCGAAACGTCTTTGCCGCCCAAATCCGCGATTCGCTGGCGAAGGTCTCTGATTCGCCGTGCAATCTCAGCTTCGACGATCACGGATTCAAAAAAGATGGACTGCGGACCAAACCGCTATCCCTTTTCGTCATTTCAGGAATGAAGGAACATCAAAATCGTCTTCCCCATCATCGTCAAAGGGGGCCAGCGGATCTCCAGCGAAAATATCCTTTGCCGGAGCTGGGGCTCGCGATTCCCGTTCAGGCTTATTTGAGCGACTTGCCGGACGACCTGATGAGCGCACTTGCGGCCCACCTTCCCAACGATCGAATCCAGCAGCAATGACTGTCACCCGCACCTCGTCGCCGAGATCATCGTTGATGACAGTTCCGAAAATGATGTTGGCATCTTGATGAGCAATGCCATGAATAATTTCCGCGGCCTCGTTCATTTCCATGAGGGTCATGCTTGAAGGACCGGTGACGTTCAGCAACACGCTTCGAGCTCCATCGATGGAGGATTCCAAAAGATTGCTGGACAAAGCCTTCAACGCAGCATCGCGAGCCCGACTGTCACCGCTTGCCGAGCCGATGCCCATGAGGGCCGAGCCGGCGTTCTGCAAAGTCATCTTCACGTCAGCGAAGTCAGTGTTGATGAGACCAGGGTTCGTGATCAATTCGCTGATGCCGGAAACACCGCTGTACAAAACCTCGTCGGCGCGAGCGAACGCTTCCATGACGGTGTCCCGAGCATCGACAACAGACAAAAGGCGATCGTTTGGCACCACGATAAGGGTGTCCACTTTTTCCTTCAATTTGGCGATGCCACCATCGGCTTGAACCGCCCGTCGACGACCTTCAAAAGAGAACGGACGCGTGACAATGCCAATGGTCAAAGCGCCGACCGACTTGGCTACCTCGGCAACTACAGGCGCAGCACCAGTACCCGTGCCGCCACCTTCGCCGGCAGCAATGAAAACCATGTCTGCGCCTTTAAGAGCGTCCTCTATTTCATCCCGGTGGGCCTCAGCTGCTTGGCGTCCAATCTCAGGATCACTCCCAGCACCAAGACCACGCGTTAGCTCTCGACCAATATCCAATTTGAGTTCAGCGTCGCTCGTCATTAATGCCTGGATGTCGGTGTTCACTGCGATGAACTCGACTCCACGGAGGTTTCGCTCGATCATGCGATTAATTGCGTTGACGCCGCCGCCGCCAACGCCCACCACTTTGATCTGGCAGATGTAGTTACTTTGTCCACCAACCATGTCGGGAGACTCCTCCACTTTCAGATGCCGGCTTAGCCGACGATGAATTTTTGACTTCTAGAACAAATGGCCTGATGAAAACCACGAATGTGGGCGTTATTCTCGCAGTTATTCCCCCGACATGGGGGGATATCCCCCGAGGACCAATAGTTGGCCCCCATTTCAAGCCCTGAAAACCGTTCGATTTTGCCTCTCAAATGACCCGACTTCAGGTGCCCGGCACGGCCGAAACCAACTTCTGGGTGAGGCTCAACGGACATTGGGCTCCCCGGCCGACACGTCAATCACGGTGTATGACTTGGTCCCCTGCCTCTTAATTTCGTTGATTACGCCCACCAATTTGGCTTGATAATCCGCTGGGGCACCGAATATCACCTGCAAATTCGGGGTGAACTGCAGAGAAATCTCGCCTTCGGGGCTCACGGTGGCCGAAATCAGGCGATCCGCCAAATCACGTGGCAAGGCATTGATCAATTGCGCCGCCCCCAAAAAGGGCTGCGAGACGAAATCCCCGGCCACCAGCGAGGGCGCCGTGCCAATAATACGTATGTATTCAGTGGGGTCGCCCTCGATCACGTCCAAGACGCGGCCGTCTCGATCCAAAACCCGATTGAAACCATCGACGGAGCGCACAAAAGCCAGAGGGATTCGCTCATCCACCTGGATGAGAACCCGAGATGGCAGATGCATGCTGACGCGGGCTTTACGAACCCAAGGAATTGCCTCAAGTTGGACCTTGGCACCATGGAGATCGGCAGTCAGAATGGGGTCGCCACTCAGGCCCTGCACGACGGCATCAAGAAGGTTGGGATTGGCGTACACATTGCCCTCAACCTCAATCTCTCTAATTGACAGCAATGGACTCGTCAGGAGAAGCAGCACGGCAACGAAAAGAAACAAGACGGTGCCCACCACGGCATACCAGCGAGGACGCCAACTCCCGTCAATACGTTGTGTTGCCCGACGTTTTTTGCGCAGACGCGAAAGTTCGTCATCCTGTTCCGTCCGCTGACGAATGCTGAATCGTCGTCTCCGTTGTCGCGTCGACCGTTGACTTCGAAGCGAACTTCGATCCACATCAATGGTGTCGTCGGTGATGACGACTCGCTTTTTGCTACCGGACAAATCGTCGCCTTCAAAGCCGTCGACTTGTTCGATGACTCCTTTCAAATCAACGAGATCGTCTCGAGCATCGATCCCAGAATTGGTTTCGCTGACGGTCTTTGTCGACGCTGCCGAATTCGCCTGATCATTCCTTTTCGTAACGCCTTGTTGTGATTGCAAATCGGCTTGAGCTTTGAGGCGCGTGTCATAGTCGCGAGCGATTTC
>JBJOFA010000315.1:0-2697 GCA_046049015.1 Actinomycetota bacterium
AGTCAAGACCAATCAAGTAGAGCAAGCCTGTCCAGATACCGAAGCAACTCCATATGAGGGTGACGGTGGCGTGAAACTCAACTCGACGTTACGTCGTTTGGCTTTCGCCGTTCACTTTGGTGAGTTCAACCTTTTCGGATCGAGTCTGGTGACTGATGATTCGCAACTTATTCATGTGCGCGATGTTCGCGATCGGGTTTCGAAATTGGCTCCGTTCCTTCATTTGGATGCCGATCCCTACCCAGTGGTGAATGACGGACGAGTGTTCTGGGTTGTGGATGCATTCACGACAACGGATCGCTACCCATATGCCCAGGAGGCCAATAACGACAACTTGACACCAGGTTCTGGGCTCAATCACTCGTTCAACTATGTGCGTAACAGTGTCAAGGCGGTGGTTGATGCCTATGACGGCTCAGTCACTCTCTACGTTGTTGATCCAATGGATCCGATCGTGCGAGCCTGGTCAAAGGCTTTCCCCGGTCTCTTCACTCCAGCAGACAAAGTCCCAGCTTCGTTGCGGGCGCATTTCCGCTACCCCGAAGATCTCTTCCGGGTGCAAACAAACTTGTACGGCCGCTATCAGTTCCAAGATGCCGACCAGTTCTTCAACCGTGACTCGGCGTGGAGTGTGGCCCAGGCAGTTCAGCGTGAACCAGAGTTCTCTAACGTTGCTGGCGATACCGCTTTGGTTGATGAGGCTCAACAGGCCAACACTGGCGACGTAGCCGACGCCAACGTGGCTCGTTTCGAGCCCTACTACACGCTCTTTCATGCGCCAGAACAAGCTGCTGAAGGAAATGAATCGGTGTTCTCGCTTCTGCGACCCTTCGTTCCTTTCTCTGCTGATGACACCCGTAAAGAGCTGCGCGCTGTGATGGTGGTGTCAAGTGATCCGGCCACGTATGGGCAAATCACTGTCTACAAATATGAAGGCACCTTGACCGCTGGTCCAGCCACTGTTGCTGCCGAATTGAGCAGTAACCCGGATATCGCACCAGTGATTACGTTGTTGGATCAACGAGGATCCCGCGTCATTCTTGGACAGTTGCAGGTGGTTCCTGTGGGCGAAGGTTTAGTTTGGGTGCAGCCGTTATTCATACGGCCTGAGGAGGCCGGTTCTCGTCAGGTTTTCGTGCGTCGAATCTTGGCTTGGTATGACGGCAAGTCAGTTATTGGCGACACGTTGTCTGAGGCCATCAACCGGCTCTTCCCCGGGGCGAATGTGAATCTCGGTGAGATCGTTATGGATGACTCCGTACCAACTCCTGACGACGGAACTGATCCGGATACTGGCTCAGGTGTGGACCCCGGTGATGTGGTTGATCCTGATACCGAAACACCAGGCACTCCAGGTAATGACGGAGGTCTTGTCGCCAACGATCCGGCGTCGCTGTTGAGAGCGGCTGAAACTCTCTTTGAGGAAGCTGATCTAGCGTTGCGCGGTGGAGATTTGGGGACGTATCAGTCCAAAGTTCAAGAGGCTCAAGAACTGATCTCTCGGGCGCTGATCCTGCTTAACTCCTGAATCAGTTAATTAACTGAATGGTTCAACGCTTCTTCTGAAGCATTTCAATGGCGTCAGCAAGATCTTGACGAAAAGCGATCTGGTATCGGGCCTGCTCTTGAGCTAGTTCCTCTTGATCACGACGGACCAGATCAATTTCCGCAGGTATCTCAGACGTGACCTCAGCCAGTTGCTTGGTTCGTTGCTCGACGGTCTCGATGTCACCGGAGAGTTCATTCAGCTGGTTGGTTAATTCGGAGCCGACCTGAGTGATGCGGGATTCGGCGGCTTCGAGGCGAATTGAGATTTCGCGGTTGGATTGCTCTGACTCAGTGTTGCGATTCATGACCTCATTCAATTGAGAAGTGAGTTCGGCCACACGAAGGCGCAGTTGGTACAGGTCCACCTCAGTGGCCAGGGGGGCCTTTGGCGCTCGCTTGAAAAGTCCCATCGGTTGTCAGCGTAGTTGGGGATGAGAGCGCTCGCCCGTACACTAGGGGCTTCACCGCGGGGTGGAGCAGTCTGGTAGCTCGTCGGGCTCATAACCCGAAGGTCGTTGGTTCAAATCCGACCCCCGCCACCAAGAGATGTCGTGAGACATTACGAAACAGTCCGGGCCCTCAGCAGGGCTCGGACTGTTCTGTTTTTTGGGACTCGGACGGACTGCCGACGCATCTATCTTTGGAGGCATGAAGCCCGAAGCCATGAGCAAGACGTGCGTCGCTTGTGGCCGGACGATCACCTGGCGCAAGAAGTGGAAACGTAATTGGGACGAGGTGCGCTATTGCTCGGATGCATGTCGTCGACATCGGGCCAGCGACACCGATCGTGCACTCGAACTGGCCGTCCTCGCACTGCTCGACGCGCGCAGCGCCGGCTCCACGATCTGCCCCAGCGAAGCGGCGCAGGCGGTGGGAGGTGAGGAGTGGCGGGCTTTGATGGAGCCCGCCCGGTCGGCAGCGAGGCGCCTCGTGGTCAGCGGGGTCGTTGAGATTTTGCAAGGTGGACGAGTGGTCGATCCTTCGACGGCCCGCGGGCCAATACGAATTCGCCGTATGCGCTGAGCCCCGCTTCTTGTATTGCCCTATCTCATGAGAATTCCGAGGGGTAGTGTGGTCATTAACAGGGTGGTTTTGCAGCGATGCACGTTCCGTTCGTCAATCATTGGTGGGCCGAGACCGCTCCGTGAA
>JBJOFA010000316.1:0-2692 GCA_046049015.1 Actinomycetota bacterium
ATACGCGCCGAGGCGCATGGTGCCGCCCATGTCCTGGATGTTGCGCTGGCCGGGCAACAGCGAGATGACCGGGTCGCCGCACTCGGCCTCGAACTCCGAGCTGTTGGCGTTCTTGATGCAGTACGAGATTCAGGCCAAGTTCCCAAAGAACAATTTTCACAAGTCTTCGCCAGTATTTCGTTTTTCGTGAATGCCGGTATTCGTTTCATTGAAGAAACCTGCAAGATGCGAGCCTTCACTGACTTATGGGATGAAATCGGACGACTTCGCTACGGGGTCACCGATGAAAAGGCTCTTCGATTCCGATATGGCGTCCAAGTCAACTCACTCGGACTCACCGAAGCCCAACCGGAAAATAACGTTCAGCGAATTGTGCTGGAAATGCTGGCGGTGTCGCTTTCCAAAAATGCTCGAGCCCGTTCAATTCAACTTCCAGCTTGGAATGAAGCTCTAGGTTTGCCGCGCCCCTGGGATCAGCAGTGGAGTCTGCGTATGCAGCAAGTGTTGGCCTATGAAACGGACCTCCTTGAATACGCCGACATTTTTGATGGATCACACGTGATTGAAGCGATGACTGCCGAAATTCGCGATGCAGCTCGTGCTGAGTTTGAAGATGTGATGAGTTTGGGCGGCGCCTTTGAAGCGGTTGACACTTTGAAAGGACGTTTGGTGAAGTCCATGGCGGTGCGCACCCGGCGTATTGAAAGTGGCGATCAAACCGTGGTCGGCGTCAATCGATTTACAGAATTCGAAGTCTCTCCCCTTGGCGGAGAGGGGGCAATCGTCAAAGTTGATCCCGATGTCGAACGCCAAATGATTCAAGATGTCACCGCTTGGCGCAAGAGCCGCGATGAAAAAGCAGTTCAATCAGCGTTAGAAGATCTTCGTCGAGCGGCCGAGAGTGACATCAACATCATGGAGCCCTCGATTGCCTTGGCAAAGGCCGGTGGTACCACGGGCGAGTGGGCTGGAACTTTGCGCCAAATTTTTGGCGAATACCGAGCCCCCACTGGTGTTTCTGCAGCTGTTGGAAAAAGACCGGGCGAGTTGGCTGCCGTTGCTGAATTCGTACGCACCATTCCCGGTGGACCACCAAAATTGCTGGTCGCCAAACCAGGTCTGGACGGGCACTCCAATGGTGCCGAACAAATCGCAGTGGCCGCTCGGGATGCCGGCATGGAAGTTGTCTATTCCGGAATCCGCCTGACTCCCGAACAAATCGCGGCCAGTGCTCGCGACGAGGATCCCGATGTCATTGGACTATCAATACTCTCGGGTTCCCATATGGCTCTGGTCCCTGCGGTCATGGCCGAATTGCGCAAAGACGGAGTTGAAATTCCACTCGTCGTCGGAGGCATCATCCCAGAAGAGGATCGACCCAAACTTCTGGCCGCCGGAGTAGCCGCGGTTTACACGCCCAAGGATTTTCAGATGGGCAAAATTATGCGAGACATTGCTGAAATTGCCGCCGCCAACCGCTGATCACACGGCGACAGGAGTTTGCGCAGCAATCCATTTTTCAAGCGCAGGTCCGCTTTCAAAACTGGTGATGAGGGCATATCGCGCCTGTTGACCAGAATGTACGACCACATGCCACAACCGTTGGGTATCAACGACGTAGCGGGCACCTCGTGGCAGATGCACCCGACGCTCTGTTGACGGATCGGGAAGACCATCAACATCATTGTCCATTAACAACATGTAACTATCGGGTTGATCGGTGAGCTCTACCCAGGTACGAACAACCCACCCTTCGTTTTCGGGGTTGAAGCGATTGTTGTCATCACGATGCAAAGAACGAAGTGCGGTTTCACGATCTTGGGGTTCAAGTTTGATAATTCGAACTCGACCAAAATTTGCGCCTACTGCGTCTACATATGAACGAATAGTGGGGGCCATTTCAGCATTCGAGGTCCACAAAGCGTCTTTGTCGGTTTTTCCTTTATCCCAAAAACCCCGACAATCAAGTTCACCATCCGCAGAGGCCAGAGGGGCAAAGTTGGTGTCGCCGCCGCTTTTCCAGTCCATGTACTCAAGCGATTCCCATTCCCGCGCTGGAACCTCAACTGGCATTGGTCGCAACATGACAAAGCCCGTCTCGCGCAACGTATCCATTCGATAGTGATCGGTCCTGAGAGGAATCTTCACCGACCAGTGATCCTGATTGGGCCAAAAGGGAGTGGCGGCACTCGTCGTCATGAGGTCAGTCTATGAATTAGGGGGCGGTGGTGTCCCACCACACTCAAGGGGTCAAAGTGGTTGACGTTGTTGGGATAATCACCAAGGGAGTTGCTGGGGCCGGCACCTTGAGCACCTGGCCCGCTTCAATAGCGTCCGGATTAGAAATGGCGTTGTAAGAGATCAGATCATCAACCGACACGCCGAAGATTTGGGCGATTTCCGAAAGAGTGTCCCCCGATTGGACGGTGTATAGCTCCGAAAAAATTGGCAAGGTCGTGGTGCTTTCTGAAGGCCCCGCGGCCACTGTCGATTCGGCTATGGAGCGGATAATGGGCAGGGTGAAACCGGATTCCGTTTCCTCGCCAGAGCACCCAAAAAGCGCCAAAGTCCCGAGAAACGAACCCAGGCAGAGCACCTGCCGTTTTTTAATCACAAAACAAATGGTAGGCCATGGGGTGGCAATCGGCTACCCCATGTTTTCTAAACCAATCGGGCACTCACATATTGGGCT
>JBJOFA010000317.1:0-2686 GCA_046049015.1 Actinomycetota bacterium
TTGAATTTGCATATTTTTATGCAACCATGGGTACCAAAGTAACTATAGTCGAATTTTTGCCAAATATTGTTCCAGTTGAAGATGAAGACGTTAGTAAGCAGTTAGAAAAATCTTTCAAAAAAATTGGTATTGATATCTTGACCGATTCTTCTGTTGAAAGTATTGATTCTAAAGGTGATATTTGTAAGGTTACTATTAAAACAAAAACTGGGAACATAACCGTTGATGCCGATGTTGTGAGTAGCCATTTGGGATGGGACCCTCCGAGCCGGGTGGTGCGGCCCACGGCTTCATTCGGATGGTCCTTTGTCGAAAAGGTGATTCTCACCACCATGATTGCCATGATCTTTGCCAATATTTTGCCGGCGATTCAGGTCGGTGCCGGGTCGTTGATTCTGGGCACCATCGTGGTGATCGCCGTGAACACACTTATCAGTGAGTGGCTTTACGAACGCCATGTCACCATGCGGACTTTGCGAGTTCTCTACGTGCTGATGGTGGTTGCCAATTTGGGGACGGTCTTGATCTTTTACTCCCTCCTGGGGAGTAGTGAGACCAAGATTCGTTTCGGTAACACGGCTTTCTTCGTGGCTCTGCTGACTCTGATCGTGGTTCTTTTCGATCGCTATCGACAGGTCAGTCGGTTGCGGCGAGGTCCGACCTTTATCCTCAATGGAAGTTAAGGGTTTCGGTACCGACGGTGACTCCTTGGTGAAATATCGGTGTGATCCTGTTACAGTCGTCACATGTCTTCGGGGGATGCAGACGATTACGAGAATCTGACCGACTGTGCCCTGACGCCCGAACTTGAGAAGAAACTTGTTCGTAGCCAGGGGGAATGCGTTTTCATGTGGGTCAACAGTCAGAACGAGCCCTTCGGGGTCGTGATGTCGTATCTACCCAAAGATGGCCAATTGTGGTTAACGGCGGCGGCCACTCGCAAGCGCATCCCGGCCCTGCGGCGCAATCCGAGGGCCTCAATTTGTATCAACAGCACCGGATCGAAAATGGGCGGCGGCAAGACCGTGACCTACAAGGGAACTTGTGTCATCCATGATGATCGGGCCACTAAGGATTGGTTTTATCCGGAGTTCGCTCAGCGAATGCGTCCCGATAACGCCCACGCCGCCGAAACCTTTCGCCAGTTTTTGGACTCACCACATCGCGTCATCATCGAATTCACTCCGGACTATGCCCTGAGTTTTGATGCCGACTTGATGTGGGCCCGCTCACCAGATGTGGTTAAGTAACAGTCAATAACGAACGGAGATCATCATGTCATTGACCGAAGAAGTCCCCACCCACTTACAAGGCAACGGCCGTCCGACTCAAGAAGAGCTCACGCTCACCGAACTCACAGTGGTCGGTCGGATCCCCGCCGAACTGGATGGTCGTTACCTGCGAAACGGCGCCAATCCGATTACCGGCATGAGTGATCATCCCTTCTTTGGTGACGGCATGATCCACGGAGTTCGTCTACGTGACGGTCAGGCCCAGTGGTACCGCAATCGCTACGTGCAGACGCCCTTCATCAAGGACCCGTCAATTGACATCCTTGATCCGAATGTCACCCTCGACATGACGTGCTCAAAAGCCAACACCCACATCGTTGGGCACGCCGGCAAGATTTTGGCTCTCGAGGAAGGACACTTCCCATATGTCCTCGATGGAAATCTGAACACTGTCGGTCCAACTGATTTCAACGGCCTGCTCAAGGGTCCATTCACCGCCCATCCCAAGATTTGTCCCACCACCGGGGAGTTGTTGGCATTCGGATACGCGCCACTGCCGCCGTACCTCACCTATTTGAGGGTTGCCGCCGACGGCACCTTGGCTCAGGTGGAACCCATCACCGTGAATGGTCCCACGATGATGCACGATTTCAACATCACCGAAAACTTTGTGATTTTCATGGATCTTCCGGCGGTGTTCAATTTGGATCTGGCGCTCGAAGGCAAGATGCCCATTGAATGGAGTGACTCCTACCCGGCTCGCCTCGGAGTCATGCCCCGCAATGGCAATGATGCCCAAGTGAAGTGGTACGACATCAACCCGTGCTACGTGTTCCACCCGATGAACAGCTACGAAGACGGTGACAAGATCGTGCTTGACGTGGTGCGCTTCGAACACATCTGGAAAAAGGGCGCCATGGATTTCCCACTCCCCATGCTGTGGCGCTGGGTGATCGACACCCGGACCGGCAAGGTCAGCGAGGAACAGATCGATGACCGCTCTGCAGAGTTCCCGCGGGTGAACGATGCCGTGATCGGCAAGAAGCATCGGTACGGGTACGAAATGTCCATGGGAAACGCCAACTTTGGTGAAGTGGACGCTGGCGCCATCTTGAAGTACGACCGCCAGACCGGAACTCGCACTTCGATTGAACTGGGCAAGGGCCGAGTGTCAGGCGAAGCAGTATTTGCTCCAGCAGCCGGAGGTACTGCCGAGGATGATGGGTATTTGATGACCTTCATCTACGACGCCCCCTCCGACACGAGCGAATACGCGATCTTCGATGCCAAAACTATGAGTGCCGAACCGATTGCGACTGTTCATCTGCCTCGGGTGCCCTTTGGGTTCCATGGCAGTTGGGTGCCGTCCAATATCGTCAATTAAAAGTCGTCGTAACAGGGTTATCAACAAGGGGGAAAAATGAAGCGATCAACGATTTCAGAAGCCAGAACAT
>JBJOFA010000318.1:0-2672 GCA_046049015.1 Actinomycetota bacterium
CCGTCTAGAGGACAGCCTCATCGGCCGTGAGGCCGAAGTGACTCGTTCTCAAAAGCGTCCACGAGCTTTACGGTTGATGGTCGGCGATCACTGTCAGATTGATACGGAGTAACGACATGCCCTCACTTGTGCCGAGCACGATCATTGATGGAGTCTGGCTCGTTGAGCCGACGATTCATGGTGATCAGCGAGGACTCTTCATCGAAACGTATCGTCGCGAATGGTTTCCCAATGGCCGCGAAATGATTCAGGGCAATCGCTCAAATAAGCAGGCTGGTGCCTTAGTTGGATTGCATTATCACCTCCATCAGGCCGATTACTGGTATGTACCAGTGGGCACAATTCGAGTCGTGCTCCATGATTTACGCGCTGCTGGTCCAACTGATGGGGCAACACAGACCATTGATATCAGCGGGGAGAACCACATAGGCGTGTATATCCCGCCGGGTGTGGCGCATGGTTTTTCCGCCCTCACCGATGTCGTCATGACCTACCTCGTTGACAATTACTACAACCCCGCCGATGAGCTTGGTGTGGCGTGGAATGATCCAGTGATTGGTGCCGATTGGGGTGTGAGCAATCCCATATTGAGCGAGCGCGACAAGAACAATCCGCTTCGTCAAAGCATTCCTGCGGATCGCCGCCCTTCGTGGCCAATGAGAACCTGACATGAAGCTTTTCGTCACTGGAGCGGCCGGCTTTATCGGATCGAACTATGTGCGTTGGCTTCTTGCTAACAGCGACGACTCCGTCACCATCTACGACAAACTGACGTACGCCGGAAATCTTGAAAGCATTCGCGATCTGCTTGATGATCGCCGGTGTCGTTTTGTCCAGGGCGATATCTGTGAACCCGATGATGTCGCGGTCGCCATGCAGGGCCATGATGCGGTGGTTCATTTTGCTGCTGAGAGCCATGTTGATCGTTCAATTGTTGATCCTTATGCCTTCGTGCGGACCAACGCCTTTGGCACCAATGTCATGTGCGATGTGGCTCGTCAGGTGGAAGTGGAGCGATTCCTTCACATCTCTACCGATGAGGTCTACGGCAGCATCGAGGATGGTTCTTTCGTCGAGACCGACATCTTGACGCCACGTTCGCCATATTCGGCGTCAAAAGCAGCTAGCGATCTCATCGCACTTTCTTATGTCACGACCTACGGATTGCCAGTGATAGTGACTCGTTGTTCAAATAACTTTGGCCCGTATCAGTACCCAGAAAAGTTGATTCCGCTGTTCACCACCAATCTTCTTGATGGGAGGAAGGTGCCGCTTTACGGCGATGGTGGCAACGTGCGCGACTGGATCCACGTCGAGGACCACAACATCGCGGCACATTTGGTGTTAACCAAAGGTGAAGTTGGAGAGATCTACAACATCGGCGCTCATAACGAGCTCACGAACCGTGAAATTACCTACGCCCTGCTTGATCTCTGCGATCGCGATGAAAGCTTCATTGAACCGGTTGCCGATCGACTTGGTCATGATCGCCGTTACTCAGTAAATATCGACAAGGTCTCGTCTCTGGGCTGGACTATGAACCGATCATTTGAGGAATCATTGGCTGAAACAGTGGATTGGTATCGCACTCATCGCGCCTGGTGGGAGCCTCTCAAAGCGCGAGCTGGTTTGTGATGGGCCCAGCATGGGCTCCGCTATGAGATTTCCGCTATGAGGATCATCGTCACCGGGGCTAACGGTCAACTTGGACGTGAGATCGTGGAGGCCAGTAACTCCACAGGTGATGAAGTGATCGGTCTTGATTCGGGAACTTTGGATATCACTGACCGGGACGCGGTCCACACCGCGGTGGCCGAGCTTCGACCCGATGTTCTGGTGAACTGTGCGGCGTTCACAGCCGTTGATGCCTGCGAGGAAAACGAAGTGCAGGCACTTGATGTCAACGGACACGCGGTGCGCTGGTTGGCCGAAGCTGTCGATGCTGTTGGTGGGCATTTAGTTCAGATCAGCACTGATTATGTTTTCGATGGATCATTGAGTCGCCCTTATATCGAAACTGATGAACCAAATCCGAGCAGTGTTTACGGACGCACAAAACTGCTGGGTGAACGCGAAGCGCTTTCGCTGGGTGCGGCCGGCACTGTGGTGCGCACGTCGTGGGTCTGTGGTTTCTATGGGTCGAATATGGTCAAGACCGTATTGCGTCTAGTGGGCGAAAATCGACCATTGGCTTTCGTTGATGATCAAGTGGGCCATCCCACCTTCACTGGTGATCTAGCCCCGGCTCTGTTGCAGTTGGCCCGTGACCGACGTTCAGGCATCTTTCATGTGACCAATCAGGGTGCGGTGAGTTGGTATGAGTTCGTGCGCTCGGTCGTCGAAGGTTTGGGCGCCGATCCAGGAATGGTGCGGGCAATCGCCACCCGTGATCTGGATCCGCCGCGTCCGGCTCCCCGTCCGGCGAATAGCGTTTTGGAAAATAGAGCCTGGAGTGAGGCGGGATATCGGCCACTGCGCGATTTTCATGAACCACTCACCGAACTATTGGCTCGTTTACGTCGGCTCCCTTGAGCCCCCGCAGAATCCTTGGGCGCGAAACGGTGCCAAATCGCGTCGATCTCATCCCCGGTTGAGATACTCGCTGAGGCCTAGCGCCCTAGGCTCACTGCATGACTCAGGCGCCCATGGCCGATCCGTCCTCGCGGCCCGTT
>JBJOFA010000319.1:0-2670 GCA_046049015.1 Actinomycetota bacterium
ATACGACCCATACGCAACAAGGCCGAAGCCATCGTGGCTCCGGTGTTTCCTGCCGAGATCATGGCTGATGCTTTACCGTCGCGCACCGCTTCAGCGGCCCGAACCAATGTTGAATCCTTTTTACGACGAACCCCGTAAGCCGGATCTTCATCCATCCCGATGACTTCGGAAGCTTCGATCAAGGGCAGATGGTTTCTGCCGGGAAGATCCGCCGGGCCGGCCAAGATCACCGGAATGCCCAGACGATCAGCCTCAAGTGCTCCGAGGACGATCTGATCAGGGGAATGGTCTCCCCCCATGGCATCTACAACGATGGGCAACATAGTGATTGTCTAGTTGATGGTCTCAAGCATCACGTCGGCGAAACGCCTTTGCGACCCGGTCTCAGCGACCCGAACTCGACTACTCGACTTCAATGGCCACACGGTTTTTGTACCAACCGCAAGCCTTGCAGACCGTGTGGGGAAGCTTTGCCGAGCCGCAGCGCGGGCACAAGCTACGCGACGGAGCCGCCAATTTCCAGGCTCCCGCCATGTGGCTTCGGCCCTTCATTTTCGATTTCTTTTTCTTAGGTACAGCCACGGCGACCTTCTCCTCGTAACAGCCATTGGAGGATAGCGGTTATCAGACCGGGCTCCACACGAAAAAACCTCCATTGGGCTCGATAGAGGCCCAGGTCCCCTCACTCGGGCAAATTGTCTCGTAATCCTTCAAGAACTGCCCAACGGGGATCAATTGACTCAGTGGTACAGGCACACGAGTCCACATTGCGGTCAATCCCGCACTGGGGGCACAACCCAGCACAGTCCGGGCGACACACCGGAGCGTCAGGAAGTTCCAAAAGCACGGTTTCACGCACCATGGGTACCAGATCAATCTGATCCCCAACGATCGGAAAAGCATCAGGATCGGTGACTTGCAACTGGTACAGCTCATGAACTTCTACGTCGATGAACCCTTCAAGCGGGCTCAGACAACGGCGGCATTGTCCACGAAAGGCCGCTCTCACTGAACCATTGACAACAAGCCCATCCGTCAGACTCTCGACCGTCAAATCCACATCGATGGTCGAACCAGGAACGATGCCAGTCGTAGCCGTGCCGGTCAAACTCGTGGCTGGCGTATCGAGGTCGATCGATGCCGGATCGGCTTCCAAACTGAATTGCTTGACCGAGCCAGGGCGGCGCAACAGCTCGAGGGCATTGACCAGCAAGGGGTTCTTCACATCACCATTTCTACCGGGCGGCTGATCTGAAACTGAGCAGCCTCACTCAACGGGTCGAAGAGTTGTCCTGATCAAAAAAGATGGCCTCTGAGATATCACTGGCTTCCTCGTATCCCTCTAAGGACCGATAGCCGGACTGTTCACCGCCACTCGCCAACCGCCGATCGCCATCTCCCATGCCATCGTCATCGGCTCGTTCCCCGATCGATAAACGACGCCGACCGGTCGCCACCGTCTTGGCCAATTTGTCGAGCAAGATCTCGAAGCTGGCTAACCGCTGATCGAGGAAGTCCTCAGTTTCATGTTTGAGACGACGAGACTCGTCTTCAGCGGCTTCAGCAATCTGACGTGCTCGGGCTTCGGCCGCTCGAACAACTTCAGATCGTTGTACAAATCTCTCGGCTTGAACTTTGGCCGCCTCAATAACCTCTTCGGCCTCGCGACGAGTACGAAGAATGAACTCGTCTTTTTCTTTCAGCATCCATCGGGCCTGCCGAAGTTCGTCGGGAAGGCGGTGCAACGCCTCTTCGAGAAGTTCGATGATCTCATCTCGATCGATACGCGGAGTCGAGGACAACGGCATATTCGGAGCAGTAGCGATGATGTCAATGGCTCGACGCAGAAGAACTCCGGAGTCCCCGGTCTGATCATCGGTACGCCGGTCGTATGCACCGGTGTCGTCGTCGAAATCATCGTATTGATAAGTCATGGTTGCCTCATGGGGCCGCTGGAGTGCGGCCTACCAAAGATACCCGCCAGGGCCTCTTTGACTGGTTCAGGCACCATGTTCGCCACATCTCCACCGTATTGGGCGATCTCTCGGATAAATCGACTGCTGATAAAGGCATGATCTGATCGACACGGCAAGTAGACCGTGCGCACCCCAGAGACTGTGAAGTTGGTGTGGGCCATCTGTTGTTCCACATCGAAATCGCTGGCATTTCGCAAACCTTTCACCATGAAGGTTGCCTTTTCGGCCAGGGCGGCATCGACGGCGAGACCCGGATGAGCCTCGACGCGCACCGTCGGCAGATGGGCCACACATTGGCGAGCTAACTCAACTCGATGACCGAGATCAATGAGACCACTGGGCTTACCCGGATTGTGCATCACGGCAATTACTACCGAACCAAACAATTCCACCGTCTGCTGGACAATGTCCAGATGCCCCAAATGAAAGGGGTCAAAACTGCCCGGATAGAGGGCTGTTAACGGGCGATCATCTTTCATATTTCGCCTTACCGTACCGGTTTTAAACGGTGATCCTTTGGACCAGCTGGCCAAAGAAGGTCACCCAGGTTCGCCCGTATCGCTTTTCCCGCAGTATTTCCCACCCCAACTGCGCTCCAAGGGGCTCTCCGCTTTCGGCCACGACCACGCCGTTCTCGCCCGAGAATTATGCGGGCCGCTATGTCTATTACGGCATCCGCGAATTCGGCATGGCC
>JBJOFA010000320.1:0-2663 GCA_046049015.1 Actinomycetota bacterium
TCGCCACGACAGGTGAATTGCGATGGGATCTCCTCATCGTTGGCCCAGGGGATACTGACCTCGAGGAGATCAGTTTCTAAAGCCGGCAACGATGAGACATCAAATGAAACGGCCTCTTCAGCTGCCGAGGTGGTGGTAATGATCGACTCATCCTGGTCTGGTCGGGGGGCGCGCAACTCTCGGCCATCAGTTGAGCACCCACTGGCCGTGGCGAGAAGTGCGCCGATGAGAAGCCCGGCCGAACAGCGTCGGGATTTCCGTTCACAATGGGCCCGTCGCATACCTGACACGATAACCGTGCCTGGGAATGGGAGCGTGGGCAGTCTCCGAACTCTGATGATCTGTGACCCTTGGCCGAACATTACGGGCTTTGGACGAGACCACTAACGTGGTCCCAATGTCGGTCAACAAGCAGCCCGCCCGGACCAAGGAGTCAACTTCGGATCTCTGCATTTTGACTGTCCACGCCCATCCCGACGATGAGGCGTCCAAAGGTGCTCCAACACTGGCTCTCTACCACGATCATGGGGTGCGCACGGTGCTGGTTTGTTGCACCGGTGGTGAGGAGGGGGACCTACAAAATCCCGCTTTGCGCGAAGAGGGTGGCCCATTTCACGGTTTGCACGCCGATGACGAAAAGGCCATGTTGGCTCGTCTGCGGCCCCAGGAGTTAGCAGAGTCGGCGCGCATCATCGGTTTTGATGAGGTCGTCATGCTTGATTATCGCGACTCGGGAATGCTTGATTCGCCAGCTAACGATCATCCGGAATGTTTTCATCAGGCCGATTTGGACGAATCGGTAGGGCGTTTGGTGGCGATCATTCGTCGGACCAAACCACAAGTGATCATCACTTACGGCGATGATCAACGTGGTTACCCACATCCGGACCATGTCAAAGTTCATGACATCTCGGTACCGGCTTTTGAACGAGCCGGCGACCCTATGTGGTATCCGTGGGCGGGACCAGTGTGGCAGCCCCTCAAGCTCTATTACTCGGTTTGGTCGCGTACTCGGCTCTTAGCTGTCCATGAGGGAATGTTGCGTCAACACAATTCATCCCCTTATGACGAGGTGTGGTTAAACCGGCCCGGGCATGATGAACGCATTACGACGCGAATTCCCGTGGCCTCTCATATGTGGGCTCGCTCGGGAGCACTACGAGCTCACGCCACCCAGGTTGACCCAAAAGAGCCATGGTGGTTTGGTCTGACCGATGAACAGTTGGCCGAGGTGTACCCCTTCGAGGACTGGGTTCTAGCAAAGTCCGCAGTTGGTATGCCGGCCGATGATGATGTGGAAACTGATCTCTTCGCAGGCATTTCGTCGGTACTTCCAATTCCCGAGGGGGCCCATCGTCCCAAGCGACTGGTTAATCCCGCGGTAGTCAAGTTGACGGAGGTCTCGTCCTGATGGTGAGTGCCGATATTCAGTTCCGCCTAGTCGTGGCTAAAAAAGATGAACGGGTTGAGGGACCCGATTCGGCTGTGACCGTGGCGACCATCAACCTGGCTGATGCCAATCTGGACCCTTCGGAAGCCTTCATGCGAGGCAAGCTGAAAATCACCGGACCTACGGGGCCGCTCTTTGCGGTTTTATCTAGTGGTGAGGCAAAAAAGATTATTGATCGTCTGGTTGCTGCGGCTGGGTGAACCGAATCAACTCAGCCTCGCATGACATCGCGTAGTTGTCGGTAGCCAATGAGCGTCACATCTGAATCGGCAAGCAGTGAACGCAATGTTGGGTCATGCACTACGAGATCGAGATCGTCGATCCATTCCTGCGCAAATGGTGTGAGAGCTCGAACCTCTGGTGTATCTATCGCCGGCTGAATATGAATTTCAGTAACTCCGGGTTGCAGGTTTCGAAGTGCTTGATAGACGCGATCGCTACTTCCGGGGCGCCAGTCATGATCAAAGTGATCGGGAAAGATGACTCCCTCATCACGAGCTAATTGGCGGAAGGGAAAGCCGGCTTGTTCGGTGCTCAGAGTTGAGGGCAGTCGAATAGGAAGGCGGAATTCAACGGCTAGTTCGAGATAGATATCAAAAAATGCCGGGCGCAACGTAATAACACTGAGATGAGGAGCCAAATGAGAGATATCAAAACCCCATGAGGTGGCTCGTTCAATTTGAGCTCGACACTCGCGAAGTACTTCAGCAGGATCGGCGTGTTCCCACAAGTCGTCTACGTCGCGAGGAAAGCCGCCATCACCAGAAAGCAGCGAGGGAGCCTGGGTGATGGGGCCCCATCGGTACATCTCATGTTCAGCGTTCAAAGTGAGGTGCACTCCGATGTCTTCACCGGCGTACAGGTGAGCAGCATGACGGGCCCAGGGTGCAGGCACCATTACCGATGCACACGTTGCGACACCATCTCGGAGTGCTGAATAGACGCCCACATTGGCCGCATGACAGGACCCGAGATCATCGCAAGAAATGATGACCAACTTGCTGGCGGGGTCATATCCCAGCCGTTCGGCCAAGGAGGGAACTGCTGTCGTCACGGTGACACGCTACCGCGCCGATATTGATGGGCTCGTTTTATGGTTCAAACAACCGTGGGCCGAGGGTTCTCAGCAGGCCTTCCAGAGACCGCGTCTTTCACGGCGAGCTTCACCAGCCCAATAGGCGAACTCTTGGGAGTAGGTGAGGTTGGGGGCGAT
>JBJOFA010000321.1:0-2662 GCA_046049015.1 Actinomycetota bacterium
TTGAGGGTCATGCCCTCGGTCTCCAACTCAACGTTGACCCGAGCATCGGCGGCCTGAGACGCGATGTAGGCCATCTGCTTACGGTCGAGGAGTGATTCGGTTGAAGTCATGACTCGTCTCCTTCTTCATCATCCCCACCACCAGGTAAGGGCTCAACATCGACAATGCCCGGCCAAGGTTTCACCATGCGGGCCAAAAGGGGGAAGTCCTTGCGAAGGGGGTGACCTTCGAACTCAGTTGGCAAATACATATTGCGTAGGTCCGGGTGACCAGCAAACGAAATGCCGAACATCTCGTGCGTTTCCCGTTCGTGCCAATTAGCGCCGGCATACACCGGCACCCAGGTTTCAACTACGGGATTGTGATCGTCAAGATCACATTTCACGTTGATGCCCACAAAGTTCGAGGAGTTAACAAGGCGCGCCAGCATCTGCAGGCGCGTCGAGCCTCCCGCATAGCCCTGGCGAATAGTGTCGTCGCGTTCCACCGACGGAGCGGTGGGGTCGTCTTCGCCTTTACCAAAAGGCGAAGGCAGCCAGTCGATGGCCGATACAAAACAGAAGTAGTCAAATCCCAATGCCCGCAAGGTTTCACCCGTACGACGCCAAGAACTTGGAGTGACTCGCACCCATACATCGTCTCCCGGCTTGACCAGGCTGTCGACGAGATCTTCGCCCAATCGCTGCCGCAGATCGTCCACGATGCGCTGACGCAATGTGTCACCGGGTATGGCGGCTACCGCAACATCGGCTACCGCGCCATCGATAGTGGACTCAGGAGACGACATTCAGTTCACCTCGTCCAGATTTATCGCCGACGATTATGGGTTTGTAGCCCTCACCGCGCCAACGGGCCCCCATGTCTTCGTTACGGATGCGCTGCTGCAGCAACACCACACCTTCTAAGAGAGCCTCGGGGCGGGGCGGGCAACCAGGAACGTACACATCGACCGGAATAATCTGATCAACACCTTTGGTCACCGAATAACTGTCCCAATAAGGCCCACCGCAGTTGGCACACGATCCCATGGAAATCACGTATTTGGGTTCGGGCATCTGTTCGTACAGACGCTTGATAGCCGGGGCCATCTTGTCGGTCACGGTACCCGAGATCACCACTAGGTCGGCCTGACGGGGACTAGCGGGAAGGGGAATGACGCCCAATCGCATCACGTCGTAACGCGGCGAACCGAAAGCTGCACCCATTTCAATGGCGCAACAAGCAAGTCCCCACTGGTACACCCAAAGGCTGTAGGAACGACCGATATTTAAAAGCGAATTGAGCGGTTTCGGCAACCGCCCGCGATCTACGAGACCCATGTGACTCCTTGTCCTTCAGACCCAGCGCAAGACGCCCTTGCGCCAGGCATAGACGAGACCCAACAGCAGAACTCCAACGAATAGCCCCATTTCGGCCAGTCCAAAGACGCCATACCGCTCAAGTTGAGTGGCCCAGGGGAAAATAAAAACCGCTTCAACGTCGAAAATGACGAATAGCAGGGCGAAAACGTAGTACCGAATCTGGCTTTGCGACCAGCCCTCACCAACCGGATCCACACCACTTTCGTAGGTGAGAAGTTTTTCCCGGTTCGGCCGCGACGGACGAATAAGTACCGCCAGCCCAAGCAATAACGACGCCAGAAAAAGCGCCGTCATGCCAAACCAGAACACGACGAGGTAGGACCTCAGAAAATCCGACATCGGATAGAACCTACTACGGAGCCCCGGATCACTCCTAACTTCTCCCTGCTTATGACCGGTCTGAACTGGTCACATGTCCCAGCCGTACGGACACAGCTCAAAAGATGTTGGTAACGAATCCTGGCTCTAGACCTGGCCGGCGATGGATTCGATGAACCAGTCCACCAACTGATTGCTCCGCCGCCGACTGTTGACCACTTCGGAACGGCTTTGCTCCATGAAGGCCTCACGACTGAGGCCCATCCGTTCGAGTTCCGTGGCCCCCGAACCAGAGGACCACCGGGACAACATGGTTTCGGTGGCCTCGGGATGAAATTGAGTGGCCAGGAGGCGACGACCCCTCACGACCTGGGGTCCCGAGGGTGATCGGGCGAGGCACTCCAAACCCCGGGGAGTGGTGAAAACGTCGTAATGCCACTGCAGCCAGGGACCGGGACCCACCACTTCGGGGATATCAGTTTCAATCATGTGCCAACCGACTTCGGGTCGAGTGGCCCGCTGAACCTGGCCCCCCAGGGCATGAGCCACCATCTGCGACCCAAAACAGATGCCCAGAACCGGGATCCCGCTCTCTACCGCGGCCCGAATCAGAGCGCTCTCGGCCGCCACCGAATCGGCCATGTCCGGCCAATAGACACTCCATTCCGACCCCAATAACAACACTGCGTCATGACCCGCCAGATCGGGCCAGTCCCCGGGGTGCTCCCGATGGCCTTCGTGCAAGGTGTACCCGTGGTGACGCAATCGCTCCCCCACAAATCCGCTATCGGCATCGAGAGCATTTGCAATGACCAAACCACGCACGCCCGATACGGTAACCAGCAATGAGCAGGGTGCAGATATCAGTCGCCGATATTGCCGAAGCTCGCCAGCGAGCCCGTCAGGTGGTCAAGCACACTCCCGTCACCACCTCGGCGGCCCTGACATCGCTGACGAGTTCACCGCAAGCCAATGGTCTCATC
>JBJOFA010000322.1:0-2652 GCA_046049015.1 Actinomycetota bacterium
CGCACGCCGCCGGTTCCCGCCGATCGTGGCGG
Source organism: Actinomycetota bacterium (assembly GCA_046049015.1). Lineage (GTDB taxonomy): Bacteria > Actinomycetota > Acidimicrobiia > Acidimicrobiales > Ilumatobacteraceae > Casp-actino8. The sequence continues at coordinate 33 of JBJOFA010000322.1, forward strand.
ATGGTCAACGGTCTATGCCGCTTCGAAAGCGGGCTTTCATCGCTTGGCCGACATGTTGGCCCTGGAATATGGCGACCGCGGTCTGCACATCATCAATGTGAACCCGGGCCTCGTCGCCACCGAACGAGTCATCGGTTCGGGAGTACATTTGAAATGGATTGCCGACCAAGGTGTGGAGCCGGCCGCGATTGGCGACGCAGTTGCCCGAATCGCCCACGACACCATGATCCCCAACGGCGCCTATCTTCACGCTCAGGAATATCTCGCCACCAACAACACCGGGAGCAGTAATGACCACAACTGAAAACGACACGTATGTGATCGGACCCACCAACACCGAGATGTTGCTTCCCGATCCCGAACTGGCTCCGGTTCATTACACCATCATCTCGGTCGATGATCACCTAGTCGAACCTCCCGATATGTTTGACGGCCGCTTGCCTTCGCATCTGCAAGACCGCGCTCCCAAATTGGTGGTGAATGATCGCGGTCATCAAGTGTGGACCTTCGACGGTCAGATCTTCAGCCAGGTCGGCATGAACGCGGTGGCCGGACGCAAACATGAATACCGTTCACTTGAACCGGCCCGTTTTGAAGATATGCGTCGAGGCTGTTGGAATGTGCATGACCGCATCAAGGACATGGACCTCATTGGCTGTTGGGCGTCGTTGAATTTCCCCTCCCAAGTGGCGGGCTTCGCCGGTCGTATCTTCAGCGGTTGCAGTGATCCTGAAGTTGGTTTGGCCACGATGCGCGCCTGGAATGATTGGCTCTACGAAGAATGGTGGCAGCAGTATCCCGAGCGCTTCATTCCTTGTGGTATCACCTGGCTAGCGCCCGGTCCCGATGGCACAGCCCGCCTTGGCGCCGATGAAATCCGTCGCAATGCGGAACGTGGTTTTGTTTCGGTGACTTTGCCTGAGCGCCCGCACAACATTGGTCTGCCCAGTCTTTTCAGCGGCTTTTGGGATCCAATCATCGAAGCCTGCGTCGAAACCGACACCGTCATCTCCTTGCACGTCGGCTCATCGGGCATGTTCCCCATGGCCGAGGGGGCGCCGGCCTTACAATTGGGAGCCACACTCTTTGGCCAGTTGTCCTTGTCGGCTTGTGCTGAATGGCTATGGAGTGGATATGCCTATCGCTATCCCGACTTGAAGATCGCAATGAGTGAAGGCGGCATTGGCTGGGTGCCAATGTTGCTCGACCGTTTGGAAAACGTCGTTGACCGCAGCGGCTACGGTGCCGGCTGGGATATTCGCCCCGCCGATGTTCTGCGTCGCAACTTCTGGTTCTGCACCATTGACGATCCATCCACCATTGATCTTCACGATGTCATCGGAGATGATCACATCATGGTGGAAGTGGATTATCCCCACGGCGATAGCACTTGGCCGGAGACGCAAGATGTCATCAAGCAAGCCTGGGGTCACTTGTCACCATCATTGCTTCGTAAGTTCTGCTGCGAGAACGCGTCGGCTTTGTATCGCCATCCGCTGCCCCCGCGCATCGTTCCGTGAGCAACACGGCGTGAGTACTGTTGCCCAACTCTTTCGCGATCGCGTCGGCGATGGTCACGCGGGATACACCTTTGAGGGAACGACATACAGCTGGGATGCCGTGGTCAAGGAATCGGCCCAGCGCGCGGCGATCTTGCAGAACTCTCTCGACCCCACCCGTCCAAAACATGTGGGAGTGCTGCTGGAGAACACTCCCGACTATTTGTTTTGGGTTGGAGCGGCGGCCCTAACGGGATCGTGCATCGTGGGCATCAATCCCACGCGCCGCGGTGATGAATTGGCCCGCGATATTCGCCATACCGACTGCCAGATGATCATCTCCGATGAGCAAAATATGGGTCTCTTCGCCGGACTCGATCTGGGGTGCCGGCTGACCGAATCCTGGACATCTCCTCGTCGGCCCATCATTCACTATTAGAAGCTCACGCCGGTGCCGCACTTCCGAACGAAGATCCTGATGGCAATGCAAATCTGTTCTTACTGTTCACCTCGGGTTCGACGAGTGCACCCAAGGCGGTCGTCGTCAGCAATACCCGTATGGCCGTGACGGCAGTGCGGGCTGGCCAGTTATACGGCGTGACTCGGGATGAAATTTGCTACTGCCCCATGCCACTTTTCCACGGCAATGCTCTCATGGCCTGTTGGGGTCCGGCCCTTGCCGTTGGCGCCGAGATCGTGTTGCGCCGCAAGTTCTCGGCCAGCAGTTTCCTCGATGACATCCGCAAACATGGCTGCACGTATTTCACCTATGTCGGTCGCACCATTGCCTATGTGCTCGGCCAACCGCCAAGTGAGCACGATCGCGATCATCATTTGCGTTTGGGATTTGGCACCGAGGCCAGTGCCCTTGATCGTCAACGGTTTCGCGATCGATTTGGGTGCGAGTTGGTGGAGGGTTATGGATCAAGTGAGAGTGTGGTAGCGATTATTCGTACTCCAGACACTCCTGAAAATGCCCTTGGTCGCGAACGTCCCGATATGGCCGGTCTCGTGGCTATCAAGAATCCCAATACTGACGAAGAGTGCCCCCGGGTCATCTTTGATGCCCACGGAGGTATTACGAACCCCGAGTGCATCGGCGAAATTGTCAACACTGCCGG
>JBJOFA010000323.1:0-2645 GCA_046049015.1 Actinomycetota bacterium
CCAAGATTGATGCCACCAGGATGGTGATGATGGTTCCTGAGGGGATGACGATCTGGGTAATGAACGTATCGGGAAGAGCATTGGCGACACCGATTCCGAGGGGCACGCCAACGATGATGCCCAACGTCGCCCCAAAGACCGACACAATGATCGCTTCCCAGCGGACCGTGCGTTTCAGGGACCGACGATTCATACCTACTGCTCGAAGCAGTCCGAATTCACGGGTTCGCTCAAAGACAGATAACGCCATGGTATTGGCGATACCGAGAACAGCGATGAAGATAGCGAAGACCAAGAGTCCGTACACGATGGTCAGCAACTGATTGAGCTGATCCTCTTGAGACTGCTGAAACTCAGCCTGGTCTTGAACTTCAGCACTGGGGAAATCTTCGGCAATATTTTCGACTGCCGTTCGAGCAGCATCAATCTCCACACCGTCGGTAATTTTGGCCCCGATAAAGAAGTCAACGGGTGGAGCGGTGACAACATCTTTGAGGGTGTTCAAACTAATGAGCCAGTTACCAGCAATTGAGGAGTCAGCGTAAACACCTCCGATAGAAAGTTCACTCACTGTTCCGTTCTGCCACGTCACCTCAATGACATCGCCGACTCCAACATCGAGGTCTTCGGCCGGGTCCTTGTGCAACAAGATGGCTCCACTATCGATACTGGAAACTTCGCCAGATTGCAGGTCGATGTCCACTAACTCAGCAAATGCCTCGCCTTTGACGGCTCCTATTTGTTTGGTCTCACCGTTAATTTGCGCCACAGTTGCTCGGAAGGGACTGACCGCAGAAAGTTCCGGCAATTCAGCTAGTCGCTCAGCAAAGGTCACTGGCAATCCTTGGAATCCAGTGTTTGTGATGAAGAAGTCAGCAGTGACCGAGCGGCCGAGTTGCTCGCTGAAACTTGCTTTCACTGACTCAGCGACAACGGACACCATGCTTACCAAAGCCAAGCCGACCATGAGAGCTGAAGCTGTCGACGCGGTCCGGCGCGGCGTTCGCTGAGCATTTCGACTTGCGAGGCGCCCGGGAACTGAACGCACCATTGGGAAAAACGGTAGGGGTAAAACGCGACTGATGGCGTTGCTGACTGGTGCGGCCACCGTGGTGGAGAGACTGGCTACCCCGAGAAAGAGCAGGATTGCTCCAATGCCAGCAAATCCCAAAGTTCCAGTCGTCCCACCCGGTCGCAAGAAAAGGCCGAAACAGAACAGGAATACACCCAAAAGGAATGTGGTGGTGCCTACGGCAAGACGTTTGGTTCGCTGGAGGGCGGAAAAGCCCAACTCGGGACGCATAGCAGCCACTGGTGGAATGCGACCAGCACGGATGGCGGGTACCGCGGCAGCCGCCACAGTGACAACAACTCCAACCAGCAACGAGGCAGCGATGGTTCTTGGTGCCACGGTGAGCTTTGCCGCAGGAAAGGCCGCCCCGGCAGCGTTGAAAAGGGCCGTGATTCCCGAGGCCACACCGAGGCCGGCAAAGAGTCCGAGAGCAGTGGCGACGATGGAAATAATGAGAGCCTCACCGATGATCATTGACCTGATCTGACGAGTACTCGCCCCAACTGCTCGCAAGAGTGCCAACTCCCGCATGCGTTGGCTGATGATGATGGCGAATGTATTGAAGATGAGGAAAGCGCTGACAAAAAGCGATACCGCGGCGAAGCCAAGAAGAACATTGCCAAAGATGTCGATGATGTCATTGATGGCACCAGCGGTCTCTTCAGCCGACTGCTCACCGGGGATCACTTCAGTATTTGCCGGCAATACTTTGGCGATTTCCTTTTGGACGTCGGATCGTTCTACGTCCTCGTCGACTCCAACGTAAATCGATTCAGCAAGACCATTGGCTCCAAAGAAGGAATCAGCAGTTTGGGGATCGAAAGCGCTGATACTTGCGCCGCCACTTCCTCCGCTGTTCTTGGTTCCGGTCAAGCCCACCAAGGTGAAATCTCCTTTGCCGGTGGGACCGACAATGGTGATGACGTCTCCAAGTTCAAATCCAGCGCGATCGACGGAACGTTGATCAATAGCGACTTCATCGGGACCTTGGGGAGTTCGGCCTTCCAGCAGGATGCGTCCGTCTAGACCATCAGGGCCGGTCCATGAGATGCCGAAAGCGGGGCCCGATGTACGAAGGGGCTTCCCATCGGTATCGATGATGGTGGCGGCAGCAAAAAAGTTGGCCTCAGCCTGAGCCACACCGGGAATCTCATTGATGTCTTGAACGAGAGACGCTGGTACAGGGTCTCTTTCAGCTCGAGCCTCATCACCAAAGGCAATGGTGCTACGGACTTCGAGATCGATATCGCCTCGTAACTCTTCGAAGATTTCACTGATAGCGGACTTGACACTGTCGGTGAGGATGAAAGCTCCGGACACAAACGCCACACCGCTGACGACCGCCAGAATGGTCAGGAGAATTCGAAACTTGCGCGCCAGCACGCCACGTATGGTGAGGCGGGGGAGAGGAGTAGACATTGTCGCGGTGCCGTCAGCTGCCGAGACGTTTCATACGGTCCAAGACTTGGTCCGCAGTTGGATTCACCAACTCGTCGACAACTTTGCCGTCGCCAAGGAAAACCACGCGGTCGGCATATGACGCCGCAACGGGATCGTGGGTGACCATGACAAT
>JBJOFA010000324.1:0-2632 GCA_046049015.1 Actinomycetota bacterium
AAGCCAACCGTGCCAAGGGTGAGCTCTTGGGTCTTGGTCTCTACAACCCCTATCGCTTCGAGGCCCAACAGAAAGCCAAGAAGCAAGCTCAAGCCGAAAAGAAAGCCCGTCAGGGTGCTCGCCGGGTCGGTCAGCGGCCGGTCATCACCGGATGAGGGGGAGGCAAAGTGATGTCGTGCCCCAACCAGATGCCGACATTGTCGCCACTTCTTCCCGACGGACCCTCTCGATGGAGCTTGAGAACGACCGACGCAACTTCTTCTGTAGGCATCCAGGAGGCGATTTCTTCCGGGGTTGCCTCTCGGCCCAGTCTCGTTTGAATCGCTTGACGCATCATGTCGCTATCGGTAGCTCCAAGACAGATGTTGTTGACACGGATTCCGTGGCGCTTCAGTGCCAGCGACCAAGTCTGGGTGAAACCATTGAGGGCCCATTTGGACGAGTCGTAGACATCGAACGAGGCTGCACCCACCGGTCGACGTGGCGACGCTGCCCACTGGCACGTGGAGTCAGAATCGTGAGGGAGAACGACCGGAAAGCCGCAAGTGTGAATGTGGTCTGTAGCGATGTTGATGATGTGCCCTTCGCCGCGCTCGATCATGGGGGCCATGACCAGGCGGCTCAGCACGAACGGTGCCCGGGTATTGACGCGCCAGATCGTTTCGAAGTCATCGATGGCCTGATCTATGGGTAGATCGATCGGCGTGAAGCGCACTTCGCCGGCATTGTTGATCAGGACATCAATTCGACCGAAGCGAGACATCGTGTTCGTCACCAATTGACGCAACACAAGATCATCGGTGACATCACCGACGACATGAATGACCTCGGCACCGGTGCCCTCGATCTCTCTGGCCGTGTCGCTCAAGCTGGGACGTTTGTCGACCAGTGACAGATTGAAGCTGGCCCTGGAAAAGACTCGGGCCAACCCCAGGCCAAAGCCAGCGGCAGCCCCTGTGATCAGGGCAACTGGACGTTCCATAGCAGTTCCTCGCTCTCGTTGCAGTGGCTGTCTTCAATACGGATACGGTTGGATCATGTCACGAACTGGAAGATGTCTCTGCGGAAAAGTTAGCTATTCCTTGGAAGGTGAACCGATCGCCACGGCGGTCTGTCACTGCAGCCACTGTCAACGCCAAGGCGGTAGTGCCTTCTCGGTGAACCTCATCGCCATGTCATCTCAGATGACAATTTCTGGCGAGTTGGCGACGTACAACGAGATGGGTGAGAAGGGCGATCAAGTGTACGTTCGACGTCGATTCTGCTCGACGTGCGGCTCACCGATCCTCTCCGAGATTGCTTTGAGTGAAGGTGTGATTGCCGTGAAGGCTGGAACGCTGGACGACACCGCAGATGTCAAGCCCACCGTTGAAGCGTGGTGTGTCGATCGTCAGCCGTGGGTGAACCTGCCTGGCATGGCGGCTTCACTCGAACGCGAATAGGTCGAGATAACTATGACGACTTACGCCGGTGACCGTTCGGTGATTGACATTGATTCCCATATTCTTGAGCCAGTTGGCTGGCTCAAGAGTTATGCAGCGTCAGCAGTTCGTGATGAGATTCCCGAACTGGGGGCGAACGATCCCGACTTTTCGGCACTGCTGGAAGAAGCGTCGCGTGATCACCAGCGTCGTGCCCAGGATTCTGATGAGATGCGACGCGCCATTGATGGGTACATGACGATGGCTCGCAAAGGTTGGATGTCACTTGGTGGCTGGGACTTGGCGGAGCGTTCACTTGCGCTGGATCACCTCGGTTTTTCTCACCAGGTGGTGTTCCCCACAGGATCGTTTAGTCAGGTCTATGAAACTCCGGTGCGCCATCGGGCCGAGGCTGTTCGCGCTATGAATCGGGGTTTACTGGAATTTTGCTCCGACCCTCGTTTGCTGGCAACGGCCTACGTGCCGTTTGAATTTGGTCCCGATCTTGCACTCGAATTTGTCGACACCGCCGCCCGAAATGGAGTGGCCGGACTGCTAATTGATTCAATTCCGTCACGCGGTCAACACTCCTTCACCCATTCAGAATTTGATCCAGTTTGGGAGCGAATGCAAGCCGTTGATATTGCCGTCTTTCTCCATGTTGGTGTAGATCAGGGATACCGACCCGTACCTAAAGCATTCTTTGACAATGGACGCGACATGGCCCACTTTCGTTCTGATGCACCGGGTGACCCCTTGTCTTTCATGGGGATTGGATATCCCGCCGAGCTTTTCTTAGCTTCACTTGTCTACGACGGGGTGCTGGAAAAGTTTCCGAAGTTGCGATTTGGCATCACCGAACTTGGGGCAACCTGGCTCCCGTCGTTTCTTCATTTCATCGATACCGGTTATCGATCCTTTCGCAACATTCAAGACTTGTCGCATCTCACCATGAATCCATCGGACTATCTTCGTCGCCAAGTAGTGGTGAGTCCTTTTGCCGGAGAGGATGTTGGTTGGATCATCGAGCAGGCCGGGGTCGAGATGGTGGCGTTCTCATCGGACTATCCGCACCATGAATGAACCGATGATCCCTTCATGCGTTTCCAAGCGAGCATGAGTGGAATCGACGACTCGGCGCGTCTAGCGTTATATGACGACAATGGAAGGCGACTGGTGGGCTCGGCGTTGATCCGTCGTGACAAAGCCGT
>JBJOFA010000325.1:0-2628 GCA_046049015.1 Actinomycetota bacterium
TCTTCACGATCAGTTGACAGGGTGATGTAGATCTGGCCCCGAACACCATGGGGGCGGCCGAATCTACCTACCTCGAGAAGTCCCGCCGGCACATGGTCACTGGTCAAGACATCAGACCAGTCGCGTCTCAGTCAACGAAGTCGACGTCGACGTCGCGGCCGTCTTTAACCGCTGCTGCCCGCACCAACGTGCGAATGCTTTGAGCAGTGCGTCCTCGCCGGCCAATAACCCGGCCGAGATCTCCCTCACCGACGGTCACTTCTAATCGCAGGCGACTACGACCATCAGTTTCATTGACCTCGACAGCATTGGGATCGTCCACAATGGAGCGCACGATGTGTAGAAGCACCGCCACCGCTGTGGGGGTGGAGAATTCGTTCGAGTCATTACCGCTATCGGTTGTCTCAGAATCACTCATGTCAGTGCCCTTGTCACTCATGGCCCAAGATCAGCTTCACTTACCGCGAGCGGTAGTGAACTGAGCCCAAGCGCCCGAAATCTCGAGCAATTTCTTGACTCGTTCGGTGGGCTGAGCTCCTTTGAGCAGCCACTGCACGGCCTTGTCATTATCGATGTTCAGAACCGATGGCTCCTGCCGGGGGTTGTACTGCCCGATGATTTCCAAGAACGCACCGTCCCGGGCTGCCCGGCTATCGCTGGCAATGACGCGGTAATGGGGCTGCTTGGTTTTTCCCACTCGGGTGAGGCGCAACTTGACTGACATGGGGCAAAAAACTCCTGACTCGGCGCCCGTACTCGGACGACAGGGCTCCCGCCAGGCTAACGGCACTGGGCGGACTTCCCCAACGCTCGGTTTGCCGTCATATCAAGCCACTAGAGCCTCAAGTGAACCGCCCGATATCAGCGAGAGGGTGGAAAGCCCGGAAACCCGCTGCCAAATCCTTCGGGAGTTCCGCCGGGCATACCGGGAAATCCTCCCGCACCGAGTCCGGCCAACGGGGATATCCGCTTCTTGCCCTTTTTCGAGCCGCCCCCCATTTTCTTCATCATCTTTTGCATCTCGCTGAACTGCTTCACCAAACGATTCACCTCAGCGATGCTGCGGCCACTTCCTTGGGCGATTCGCTGTCGACGACTGCCATTGATGATCTCTGGATGTCGTCGCTCTTGAGTGGTCATCGAGCGAATGATGGCCTCAACTGGTTTCAACTCGTCGTCGCCAATGGAAGCATTCTTCAATTCCTTGGGTACACCAGGCATCATTCCCAGCAGACCGCCAAGAGAACCCATCTTCTTCAATGATTGCAGTTGCTCGAGGAAGTCGTCGAGGGTGAATTCGCCCTCCAACAAGCGGGCCGCAGCTGCTTCGGCCTGATCCTTTTCAAAGACCTGCTCCGCCTGTTCGATAAGCGTGAGCACATCGCCCATGCCCAAGATGCGTCCGGCCATCCGGTCGGGGTGGAATTGATCAAAGGATTCAAGTTTTTCGCCCGTACTGGCAAAGGCAATAGGACGCCCGATGACCTCTTTCACTGACAAGGCTGCGCCACCTCGGGCGTCACCATCCAACTTGGTGAGAATGACGCCGTCGATTTCCAACGCTCGATGAAAGGCCTCCGCTACACCTACGGCGTCCTGGCCCGTCATGGCGTCAACAACCAAGAACGTGTACTTCGGTTCTATAGAACGCGATATCTGACGGATCTGCGCCATCATTTCGTCGTCCACCGACAATCGACCAGCAGTGTCGACGATCAGCACATCTTTTCCTAATCGCCGAGCTTCGGCGAGACCACGCTCGGCGGTCTTGACCGGATCGCCGGGTTCGCTAAAGACTGGAACATCGATTTGGCGACCTAAGGTGCGCAACTGCTCGACGGCCGCGGGACGTTGCAGGTCGGCGCCAACCAGAAGTGGATGACGTCCTTGGGACTTGAACCAGCGCGCTAACTTTGCTGAGTTAGTGGTCTTACCCGATCCCTGAAGACCGGCCATCAAAATGACCGTCGGCGGCCGACTGGAGTAGGTGATCTTGAGGACTTCGCCACCAAGAATGTTCGTCAGTTCCGCATTGACCAACTTGATGATCTGCTGACTGGGATCAAGGGCTTTGGAATGTTCAATTCCAATAGCGCCTTCGCGAATGCGCTCAATGACATTGCGCACGACAGTGACATTCACGTCGGCTTCAAGAAGGGCCGTGCGGATCTCTTTGAGTACTTCGTCGACATCGGCCGCGGTCAAGCGGCCTTTACTACGAATTCGTTTGAGAATGCCGTCGAAACGGTTGGAGAGATTGTCGAACATAACTCCCTCAGGCTACCGAGGGCCCATCAGCGCTCAGCCAATGAACACATAGCTAACAAGATCCTGATCAATACTCAGGTTCACTCTGGTTGGCATGTAATCCATGGTGAGAGCAAATTGTTCACCATCTCGAGACGCGATTCGTACCGTCCACCCTTGACTTTCAGCATAAGACGTGGCTTCCGCTTCGGTCATTCCTAAGAGGGCGTTGGCCTCGTCAAGAGGAATCTCTGCCGGGAAATCATCGACCGGGATGTCACTGGTGGAATCGGTCATCCCATCACCGGGGCTGCCCGAAGTGCTGCCATCTGTTCCTGAACCCTGGTCATCAGATGAAGGCAGGTCATTAGATGTCGGCGG
>JBJOFA010000326.1:0-2612 GCA_046049015.1 Actinomycetota bacterium
CACCGACTCCTATCGCCAATCCTGGTCGAGCTTCAATTGCCGCGGCTTTAGCGCCAGCACCAAATCCATCCTCCGGTGACCCTTTATGTAGCGGTATTTCCGGTAGCACGCCGTGTTTGTACCTCTACTATGTGTTGGCCGATAAGAACGGCCGACATGATTTTGCGGTGACCTTTGAACAACATGAGGCCAATATTCAAAAAGCCATCGCCGCGGGAGTGCTGTGAAACCGGCCGCTATCAATTCTTGGTGCTGATATGAGAATCACCGGTCGTACGTCGGTGGCAGGAGTGATCGGCCATCCTGTGGAGCACAGTTTGTCTCCAGTGATACACAACACTGGTTTTGCCTCTCTTGGTTTGGACTGGGTATATATCGCACTCGATTTGGCACCAAATCGCGCCCAAGAGGGTTTGGAGGGGATGCGGGCATTGGGTATTCGCGGCTTGAGCGTGACCATGCCGCATAAAACCGAAATGGCCCGTTTGGTAGACGACATCAGTCCAGATGCTCAACGCCTCATGAGTGTGAATACTTTGGCGCTGAACCCTGATGGTCGTATCGCTGGTTACAGCACCGACGGTGATGGTCTGATCTCTTCGTTACGTTCCGCAGGCATCACAGTGCCAGGGCGCTCCGTGGTCATGTTCGGGGCCGGGGGAGCAGCGCGATCAGTAGCTGATGCCCTTGTGCGTCATGGTTGCGCTCATCTGGACATCGTCAATCGCTCTCTCGATGCCGCCCAAACCGCCTGCCGACTGGTTCCACAGGACTCATCAGCGATTGCCGCTTCGGACTCTGATGCGGTCGCGGAAGCTATGAGTCGCGGTGATTTGATTATCAACGCCACCAGTGTAGGTATGGGGCAACGTAGCGATGATTTAACTGCGAGCCCGGTCGATCCCTCATTGCTTCGGGCTCATCAGGTCGTGGTCGACTTGGTCTACCACCCGCGCAAGACCGCCTTTTTGGCGCTGGCGGCTCGGGCTGGATGTACCACAGTTGATGGACTGGGCATGTTGATCCATCAGGCTGCACTTCAGCAACAGATTTGGACCGGTGAATTCCCTGATGTCGAGGCCATGACTCGGGCTGCCAATGAGGTACTGGAAACCTCCCAGGCTCAGCAGTGAGCCCCCGGTAGCCTGACAACCGATGTTGCGCTACTTAACCGCTGGTGAATCTCATGGCCAGGCTCTAGTGGTCGTGGTTGAAGGTCTCCCTGCCGGACTGGAAATCACGGTTGAAGATATTCAAAGTGAGCTGGCTCGACGTCGATTGGGATACGGACGCGGTCCTCGTCAGCGTTTTGAAGCCGACGAGGTCACCTTGATCGGCGGTATCCGCCACGGTCGAACCTTGGGTTCGCCGGTGGCCATCGAGATCAAAAACTCTGAATGGTTCCGTTCCGATAAGTGGCATAAGGAAATGGACCCTGCTCCTGGCAAGACCGAAGATGCTCTGACCCGAGTTCGTCCCGGCCACGCTGACTTAGCCGGAATGCAAAAATACGGTTTCACTGATGCTCGTGATGTTTTAGAACGGGCCAGTGCCCGAGAAACCGCGGCCCGGGTCGCTGGTGGCGCGCTGGCTAAAGCCCTGCTGCGCACCATTGGCACGAACGTCATTTCCCATGTGATTCAGATGGGTTCGGTGAGAAGTTCAACTGATCGCCGGCCAACCCCGGGAGATCTCGACGTGGTTGATGACTCCCCAGTTCGTTGCTTCGACGCCGATGCTGCCAGTCGTATGGTGACCGAGATTGAAGCAGTAGCCAAAGAAGGAGACTCGCTCGGGGGAGTAGTTGAAGTTCTTGGATGGGGCGTCCCCATTGGGCTTGGCAGCCATGTCCACTGGGATCGGAAAATTGATGCTCTCCTAGCTCAAGCGGTGATGAGTATTCAGGCCGTCAAGGGTGTGGAGATCGGCGACGGTTTTGAAGTGGCGGGTCGACGCGGGAGTGCTGCGCATGATCCCATTTCTTGGGATGAAACGGGAAAGTCATTCGTACGGGAGGGGACCTTGGCGGGTGGCACCGAAGGCGGTATTACCACCGGTGAACTTTTGGTGGTACGAGCTGCCATGAAACCACTGGCCACTTTGAATCGCCCGACATTGCCAACAGTTGATGTGATCACCAAGGAGTCAGGCGTTTCTTTCAAGGAGCGAACTGATGTCACTGCCGTTCCGGCCATGGGTGTGGTGGCTGAAACCATGGTGGCTTTCGTCTTGGCCCAAGAAGCGCAGCGGAAGTTCGGAGGAGACTCGGTGGAGGAGTTCGTTCGCAACGCTACTCAGAGCATTCCGCGTCTGTAAGTGGGGATTGACTTCGTGATGGAGAACGATTCGGCGATCGACTCCCGAAAAGTCGTGCTGATTGGCATGATGGGATCAGGGAAAAGTTCCACCGGACGTCGCTTGGCGCGTGCTCTTCAGTGGTCCTTTTTGGATTTGGACGAAAGTATCGAACGACGAGCCGGACGCAGCATCCGAGATATTTTTGCTACCGACGGAGAGTCCGCTTTTCGAGACCTCGAGGAGAATGAACTTCGTTTGGCAGTCAGCGAATCAGGTCCATTGGTTATTGCCGCCGGCGGGGGCATCGTGATACG
>JBJOFA010000327.1:0-2610 GCA_046049015.1 Actinomycetota bacterium
TCTGATTCGAAATCATGATGTGCATCCCATGAATATTCTGGCCATCACCTTCACCAACAAGGCTGCTGGGGAGATGAAACACCGGGTGGAATCCTTGATCGGCCCTGTTGCTAAATCCATGTGGGTCTCCACATTCCATTCAGCCTGTGTGCGCATCTTGCGGGTTCATGCTGAAGCCATCGGCTACCCGAAATCTTTCAGTATCTACGATCAGGCCGACGCCCAACGTCTCACCGGTTACGTCATTCGTGATTTAGGTTTTGACAATAAAAGGTTTACTCCACGAGCTGTTCAGGCCGTGATTTCCAACTGGAAAAATGAACTTCTATCGCCGCGTGAAGCTGCTGAACAGGCGTCTCATATCTTTGACCGCAAGCACGCTGAGATCTACGCCGAGTATCAAATACGCCTTCAGCGGGCCGGGGCCATGGACTTTGACGACCTACTCATGAATGTGGTTCGCCTCTTTCGATTGAATCCGGGAATTTTGGCGTCGTATCAAGAGCGATTCAAATACATCCTGGTTGACGAGTATCAAGATACAAACGTGGCGCAAAACGAGATTGTGCTCATGCTCGGCCGGCAACACCACAACGTTTGTGTTGTGGGTGACACCGACCAATCCATCTATGCCTTTCGCGGTGCCGATCTGCGCAATATTCACCAGTTTGAAGATGCCTTCGAGGATGTCACGGTGGTGGTTTTAGAACAGAATTATCGCAGCACTCAAACCATCCTGGATGCCGCAAACGCAGTCATCGCCCGCAACTTTGCCCGCAAGCCCAAAGAGTTGTGGACCGAAGCCGGTCCGGGCGAAAAGATCGTCCGCTTTCATGCTGAAGACGAAGGCGACGAGGCTTCATTTGTGGCTCGGTCATTCCAATCCCTTCATGCTCAAGGTCGCTCTTGGGGTGAGATGGCGGTTTTCTATCGGACTAATCCTCAGAGTCGCATGGTTGAGGAAGTGTTTATGCGATTCGGTATTCCGTACAAGGTGGTTGGTGGAACTCGTTTCTATGACCGCCGCGAGGTTAAAGATGCCATTGCTTATCTCCGCGTCGTGGCCAACCCCATGGATGAGGTGAGTATTAAACGAGTCTTAAACACCCCCAAACGCGGGATTGGAGACACCAGCGTTGGACGATTGGATGCTTTGGCTAAGGATGAAGGGATTAGTTTCTTCGATGCCTTGCGGCGGTCGCAGGAAGCGGGAGTTTCTGGGGCAGCCCGACGGGGGGTGGAATCCTTTCTCGCAGTCATCGACGAAGTGATCGCTCAAGAAGACCAACATCCGGAAGCTGTTCTGGAAAGTGTTCTACGGCGGTCGGGTTATATGGGCGAGTTCGAAGATGATGAGTCAGTTGAAGCGGCAGGACGATTAGAAAACCTCAATGAGCTCTTGGCCTCAACTAAGGAGTTCGCCCGTGTTGATGAATTTTTAGAACAAGTGTCTTTGGTGGCCGACACCGATCAATTAGCAGATGACGACAAAGTAGTCATGATGACTCTGCACGCCGCTAAGGGTTTGGAGTTTCCTTATGTAGTCATCGTCGGAGTTGAGGAGGGACTTTTCCCACATGTGCGGGCTTTTACCGACGCTAATGAGCTTGAAGAGGAGCGTCGTTTGGCCTATGTCGGTATTACCCGTGCTCGAGAGCAGTTGTTTGTCACCCATGCTTGGAGCCGCAGCCAATTTGGGGCCATTCAGTACAACCCTCCTTCGCGATTTCTCGACGAAATTCCTGAACAATTGGTGGAGCACCAAGGCAAGGTGCCAAATCGTCGCACCTCGACTCGTTCTTTGGGAGACGAGTCAAGGCGTGGGCGAGCGGTAGCTAGTTTCGACCCAGATGATGAATTTCGCGAACGTCAAGTGGACGCAGCCATGGCCGCGGGGTCATTGTCTCGTAGCACCGGTCCGGTAGAGCCTTCAAATTCCCACACCCTTGGATTGCGTATCGGTGACACCGTTGAACATGCGGTTTTTGGCGAGGGCGTCATCATTGATATCACTGGGAGTGACGATAAAGCCGAAGCTGTGGTGAATTTCGTGGAACGAGGGCGCAAGCATCTTCTTTTGGCGTGGGCTCCGTTGAAAAAGATTTCCTAAAGTCAGTCTCGCAGTAGATGAAATCTTGGGTCTCTTGCTCGCGTCCTGCTTGAATAAGAATATGAAAGCAGCCATGTTGGTAGAAAGTTTGACTGGTCACACGTGGAAGGCGGCCGAGTTGATCGCCGAGAATCTGACGCAAGAAGGTTGGACCATCACCGGCCTACAAGCCCTGCGCCAACCTGATCATCGGGCGATTCAGAGTGCCGACATCGTGTTGATTGGCACATGGGTCCATGGCGCCTTCATCCTTGGGCAGGCT
The DNA here is from genome assembly GCA_046049015.1 of Actinomycetota bacterium. GTDB lineage: Bacteria > Actinomycetota > Acidimicrobiia > Acidimicrobiales > Ilumatobacteraceae > Casp-actino8. Next base: position 2,373 of record JBJOFA010000327.1, read on the forward strand.
CCGTGGAACGTTGGGGCCATACGTTCATTGCCGGCTCTTGCTGGGAAAAAGGCCGCTACTTTTTGTACCTTTGCTCTGAATCCTGGGCGAACGCTCGACACCATGGATAGGTCCGTGACCGGACTAGGAGCCGACGTCATTGGTGGTCTCGCTCTTCATCGAGCCAAACTCGAACTCCATTGCGAAACATTTGCCGACCGTTTGTGTTCGGCGCTCAATTCACTGGCTTAGAGCAGTC
>JBJOFA010000328.1:0-2587 GCA_046049015.1 Actinomycetota bacterium
AGGTTCCAAACATCGTTGCACTTTTCAACACGGGCATGATGTCCGGTAGCTACAGCATCAAATCCAAGCAACAAGGCCCGCTCATAGAGCCGATCAAACTTCACATGCCGATTGCATTCGATACAAGGATTCGGAGTAATCCCCCGGGCGTGGTCGTCAACATAAGGGTCGACAACCGAACGATGAAAGTCATCGCCAAAATTGAAAACCAGGTGATCAATTCCCAGTTGCTGAGCAACCCGTCGGGCATCATCGACATCGCTGACGCTGCAGCATCCGGTATCGCTCTCACCACCCCACAGGCGCATCGTCACACCGACAACGTGATGACCCTGGTCGCGCAAAATAGCCGCGGCAACCGAGGAGTCAACTCCCCCGGACATGGCGACAAGAACTTTCACGAACCCCAGGCTACGGCCGAGGAGGCCGGGACTGAACGACGTTTGACCAGCAAGTCAGCGACGAAGGCGCTGAGACATCTGGCGCAAGCGCCGCACTGCAGCAGTAATGACCTCTATTGCCTGGTCCACATCGGCCTCTTTGGTGGTGTGACCAAGGCTGAGACGCAGAGCGCCCTGCGACCATTCAGGGTCGACGCCCATCGCTGACAAAACATGTGATGGCTCCATGGCTCCACTGGCGCAGGCCGAGGCCGCCGAGGCACAGACATTGGCCTCGTCGAGTAGGTACAGGAGAGCTTCACTCTCCACTGCTTCAAAACACAGATGAACAACACCGGGAACGGAGGTCTCCACAGGAACAGTACGACGCCACCCATCGATAGTGCCCAAACCGGTCATCAATCGATCGCGCAGGCGACCAATTCGTTCAACTTCGCCCGACCGCTCGACATCGGTCAAACGCAAGGCTTCGGCTGCCGCCACGATGCCAGCAGTGTTGTGGGTCCCACTACGGCGATCCCGTTCCTGTCCTCCACCCATGACCAAAGGCTCGAGCACTACACCTTCGCGCACGATGAGAATGCCGACGCCCTTGGGGCCACCAAATTTGTGAGCACTCAAGGCCATGATGTCAACAAGTGGCCACAAGGTGCGTAGGTCCAACCAGCAAGCGGCCTGTACGGCATCGGTGTGCAATAACGCTCGGGGGGCACGACGGCGAACGAGTTTGGACACGGCGGCCATATCGGTGATAGCACCGACCTCGTTATTGACAGCCATTACCGACACCACGCTGATCGCCTCACCGGATGCAGCCTTCAAGACCTCTTCAAGAGCTTCCAGATCAATGATGCCCGTGGAGTCGACCGGCACGATTCGACCATCGAGATGCTCGACACAATGTAAGACGGCGTGGTGTTCGGCAGCCGAACACACCGCCAATCCTCCGTGCCGGCGCACCGCTCCAAGGATTGCGGCGTTATCACTCTCTGATCCACATCCGGTGAACACCACTTCACCTGGTTTGCACCCGACAACCCCAGCCACCACATCGCGGGCCTCATCAAGAACTTGACGTGCTTGACGTGAAAATCGATGCGAGCCCGAGGGATTGGCAAAATTTTTGGCGAGGTAGGGCATCATGACCGCAATGGACTCCGCCCGCATGGGCGTGGTCGCCGCGTGGTCCAAATAGACCAGGCTGTCAGTCACATTCTCCTGAGTCACGATCTCAGAGTACCGTTCGATCTGTGACTCCAGCCGTGTCCTCTCAGAGGCGAGCCCGACGTTGAAGGATTTTGACGACGCCACCTACGGTGAAGCCTTCGCCGATATTTATGACGACTGGTATGCCGAGGTCAGCGATATCGAGGCCACCGTTGCGACCCTTCGTCAACTTGGCGGGAATGGTCGCTACTTGGAACTCGGAGTGGGAACGGGACGTTTGGCCCTGGCATTAGCCGCTACCGGGGCCCAGGTAACGGGTATCGACAGCAGTCGAGCCATGTTGGATCGTCTTGAAGCCAACGCCCACCAGCGTGAGATCTCAAACCTGATGGAGATTGTGCATGGCGATATGGTCGAAGATCTTCCAAGCGGACCTTTTGAAGTGGTTTTCGTCGCCTATAACACGGTGTTCAGCCTGCGTTCACCGGTTCGCCAAGCCCAACTCTTCAACGCGGTAGCAGCCCGACTGGCGCCGGGAGGCGTATTCGTGGTCGAAGCGGTTGTGCCCGACCCTCAACGACCGCCGGGTGGAACAGTGGGAGTGCGCTCACTCAGTGCCGACCGAGTTGTTCTGTCAGTAGATCTCCACGATCCTGAACACCAGTTGGTGGACGGACAATTCGTGGAGTTCACCGAAATTGGTGGAGTTCGCCTTCGGCCGTGGAGTATCCGTTATTCCTACCCCCACGAACTTGATGCCATGGCCGGTGCGGCCGGACTTTCTCTCCAAGCCCGCTGGAGCGATATGCATCAGTCACCATTTGATGAATCCTCTGACGGGCACGTATCGCTGTACAGTTCTTCGGGAGAACGGCTACAAGATCAGACAATCGGTGTTTGACCTCGTATCCTGGAAATACCGTGAGCCAACTGCGTTTGAATCCATTAACCGGTCGCTGGGTGACCATCGTTGCTGAAAGGGCTATGCGCCCGACGGACTTCGCTTCTCGAACACCTAC
>JBJOFA010000329.1:0-2584 GCA_046049015.1 Actinomycetota bacterium
CGATGCGGCCGAAGCAGCAGCAGTCGCCGAGGTCTTTCCTCATCGCCCTGTGGTAACCAGTATCAAAGGGGTTACCGGACACGCCCTCGGAGCAGCCGGAGCTCTAGAGGCGGCCTCGGTCCTCCTTTCCTTCCAACACCGCCTGATACCCCCCACTGCAGGAACCGTCTCTCTTGATGACGACGTGACCATTGATGTTGTTCTCAGTTCGGCTCGGGCTTGGGAGCCAGGCCCAACAATTTCGAACAATTTTGGTTTCGGTGGACACAATGGCTCGTTGATCTTGGCCCCAGCCTGAAAAGCAAAACTGAACTGAATTTGCCCCGCTACGGGTCAACGAAGACAAACATCAAATCGCATTCACAGGCCACCTGACCGTCAACCAAAGCTCGACCGGAGCCTTTCCCCGCCCGTGACGACATTCGACCAAGTTCAACGCTGAGAATCAATTCATCACCGGGCACTACTTGGCGGCGAAAACGCGCTCCGTCCAGTCCGCCGAATAAGGGCAAACGTCCATTGGTGTTGGGCAGGGATAACACCGCATAGGCACCAACTTGAGCGATGGCCTCGCACATGAGGACTCCCGGCAGAGTTGGACGACCCGGAAAATGTCCGGGGAAAAACCATTCATCACCCGTCAGCCGCCAAACACCCGTAGCCGATTGACCCGGAACAAGTTCCTGAATTTCATCGACAAAAAGAAATGGCGGCCGATGCGGCAGTACCGAAAGAGGCGAGGGAAAGATGCTCATACTTTCAAAGCTCGCAACAAGTTTGTCGGAGTATCTTTTGGACTCACTTTGTACCACGCTTGCTCGATTTTCCCGGTGGGGCCGATGAGAAACGCCGAGCGCTCGATTCCCATGTACTTGCGTCCATACATTGATTTTTCCTTCCACACCGCAAAGGCCTCAGAAACCACATGCTCGGGATCGGAGAGCAAAGGAAATGGAAGTTCGTATTTAACGGCGAACTTCTTCTGCTTGGCCGGTACATCGGGACTGATCCCGATAATGGCCACATCGCCAATGTCGCTGGCAATATCGCGCAGCAAACATGACTGCTGAGTGCAGCCAGGCGTATCGGCCTTTGGATAGAAATAGACCAAAACCCGCCGACCCTTGAATTTCGACAGGCTGACCTTCACTTCGTCTTGATCGAGCAAAGAAATCGTCGGGGCTTTATCGCCGACCTGCAAAGCACCTTTTGTAACCATGCCCCAACTCTAGAACTCAGGACCTAAATCAAAGGGCTCCGTCTGATCCCGCACGGAGATCTCCGGAATTGGGTGGGCTCCGTCGAGGTAACTCTTGACCAAACCAACGACCACGGAATCGAGCATGGGCGTGATAATGATCCGGAATATTTCTCATGTTGTCGTCAATAAAGGGTTCGTAATCAAAGTGCTCCGCCACGACTTGTGACAAGACCGCCAACAGATGCGAGCGGATTGATTCATCGGGTTGAGCATCATGATGTTTCCACACCACCATAGGCACACAGCAGGCTTCGCATTCAGCAACCCAACAATGCTCATCTTCAAAAAACCACTCGGTCAGTCGGGCGGCCTCACACAACTCGCAATTTTGATTCATGAATTTTTCACATCGCGTCAATTGAGGCCCGCACCTCAGCGATATAAGTGCCCACTGCATCGGGGCCACCTTCCATCAATCGCCGCACCACGGAGGCTCCTTGCACTACTCCATCGGCCACTCGGCAGGCTTGTACAGCCTGAGCGCTGTCGGACACTCCCACTCCCACAATCACCGGCAGATCGGTGACCTTCTTCAAACGAGATGCCAGTGCCGTTGCCGTATCGGCCAGCGTGGTGCGCTCTCCAGTAACTCCCAATAGTCCAACCGAGTACACAAAGCCCCTTGAGCGAGCACAAATACGGGGCAAGCGTTCATCTGGGGCAGTAGGAGCAGCCAACATGATCGTGGCTAGTTCATGCTGATCAGCAGCTGCACACCAAGGACCGGACTCCTCAAGAGGAAGATCCGGAATGATCGCACCCACAATTCCCGCCGAACGTAATTGATCGGCAAATCGCTCATGGCCTGCATGGTGAACTGTGTTGTAGTAACACATGACCACAACCGGTATTGCTATGTCGAGCGAGCGCACTTCTTCGAAAATTGACACTGGGGTTGCTCCGGCTTCAAGAGCCAACTGAGAAGCCTGTTGGATCACTGGTCCGTCCATCACCGGATCGGAAAAAGGAATTCCGATCTCCACGAGATCAGCACCGTTGGCAGCGGCTGCTCGAATGGCGTCAGTCCAACCATTCAGACCACCAGTGACGTAGGGAACCAGAAGTTTGCGACCCGCATCGCGCTTAGCGCGTAATTCAGCCTCAACCGGAAGCATGTGATCAATCATTGAACTTCACGAACCGAGAATGTCCATCATCTGAGCGACGTCTTTGTCGCCACGACCAGAGAGGTTCATCAATATGGTCTGACCTTGCATCTTGGGTGCCTCACGAGAAATCCAGGCCAAAGCATGGGCACATTCAAGAGCCGGAATGATTCCTTCAGTACGAGCCATCAACTGAAACGCTTCGATGACTTCATCG
>JBJOFA010000330.1:0-2577 GCA_046049015.1 Actinomycetota bacterium
GGCACCAGATCAGTGCTTTGGACGATGCCTTTGTCCCCCGCACGGATCCACCAGTTCTCCATATCTAACGTGATTCCAAGATCCTGGCCCACAACCATGCCGGGGGTCACGATTTCAACCTGACAACCACGATCAGCCAAAACCTCGGCGGTAGAGGTGGCGTGATGAAATCCAATCTCGTCCACTATGACCACCGACTCGCCCGGACGAGGACCCCCGAGTGGTGCCGACCCATCCAAGATGGCCCGCACATCGCACACTCGAAGTGCGCTTTCATCAGTTTCAGCATCGGGCACCCACCATGGACGAGCGGGTTCTGCCCCAGTGGCCACAATGACGTGATCCGGACGAACTTCGTCAATCAGACCCGGCCATACACCGGCTCCAACATGGATGGTGACTCCCAAGCGACGGCATTCAGCTAATTGGTTGCGGATCATGTCGCCGAACTCGGCGCGATTTGGAACGCTGGCAGCAATACGTACTTGCCCGCCCACGGCCGATTCTTTTTCGTACACCACCACCTGATGTCCCGAACGGGCTGCGGCGATAGCGGCTTGTAGCCCTGCAGGTCCCGCGCCGGCAACGAGAACCTTCTTTGGTTTGGGCTTGAGAGCTACATGATTACTTTGCAGCCATTCGTGTTCCCGACCAGTGCGCGGATTTTCGATACAACCCAGCCAGCGATTCAGACCCATCCGCCCTACACATTCCTGATTGCAGCTCAGGCAGAGACGAATTTCATCGGTGGCACCGGCACGCGCTTTAGCAGCGAAATCGGGATCAGCAATTTGACCTCGCACTATGCCTACGAGATCGCATTGACCTTCAGCAAGTGCCCTCTCGGCTTGAAGAGGATCCTTGAATCTTCCGACACCAACAACTGGTAAATCCACTGCTTTGCGAATGGCACTTGGAATGAACATTGCGTATCCGGGCGGGATATGCATGCTGGCCTCGATCATGAAAAGGCTTGCGGTAGCAACTCCTATTGAGGTGTTGATGTAGTCCACGTTGCCGGTGGCCTCTACCAGGCGGGCGACCTCAACAGCTTCATCAATAGTGGTGCCACCATCGATGAACTCATCACCACAGAGTCGAACTCCGAGCGCCAACCGATTACCGATAACTCTTCGGACCGCGGCCACGATGTCGATCAAAATCCGGGCACGATTGACCAGTGATCCGCCGTACTCATCAGTTCGTCGGTTGGTAGCGGGGGAGAGAAAACCTCGCACGATAGAAGAGTGACTGCACTGCAGTTCGATTCCATCAAAGCCGCCTTCGGCACAATGCTCGGCAACGAGAACATATCCAGCAATGATCTCGTCAATCTCAGTTTTCGTGACGGCCTTGGGAACTTCTCGAAACAGAGGATCGGCTACCGGTGATGGGGCCCAGACCGGCAAGCGGCTGAACATACTGCTGGCTTGTCCGCCGTTGTGATTGATCTGGGCAAAGATTGGCACCCGATGCCGGTGGACTTCATCGGTGATTCGCTTGTACCCCGGTATGACATCACGATGGAATCCGTGAATTAACTTTTCATACGGCCAGTCCGTGGGATGGGTGCTGTGTTCTTCGGTAATGATGAGACCAGCCCCACCAGCAGCGCGAGCGGCGTAATAGGCAGCGTGCTGTTCAGTGGGCAGACCATTGCGGGCGTAATTGGTGAGGTGCGCGCTGAAAACGATACGGTTCCGTGTTGCGACGGGTCCGAGTTGTAGCGGAGTCCAGAGGTACTTGTAGCCCATTGCCTCAAACGCTACGCCTCGCCTTGAGTAGATGCCCATACCAGGGGCGAAGTCGGGGAAAAATCACGCCGGTTACGGCTGGCACAATGATGCAGGGAGGCTGGACGTGACTGAATTGGGTGGAATGAAGGATCTTCGGGGCAAGGTCGCAGTCATTACTGGGGCGGCGAGTGGTATCGGGCGGGCTTTGGCTGATCGATTCGCCACCGCTGGGATGAAAGTCGTTCTCGCCGATGTAGACGAGGTGAAACTTCGAACGGCGGAGGCCGAACTTCGAGAAGGTGGAGCCGATGTGCTGCCGGTGGTGGCTGATGTGTCTCTGGGCGAAAGTGTGGAGGAGTTAGCCCGACGAACCTTGGAGACCTACGGTGCGGCCCATGTTCTCTGCAATAACGCCGGAGTGGCTGGCGTGGGTGACCAATGGACCGGTCCTATCAGCGTTTGGGACTGGGTCATCAACATCAATATTTACGGAGTCGTGCACGGTATTCGGTCCTTCCTGCCGATCATGCTTGATCAAAATGAAGGTCACATCGTCAATACCGCCTCGATGGCTGGACTAGTAGCCATGCCGGGATTCGGCCCCTACAACGCCACCAAGCACGCAGTAGTGGCGATCAGTGAGGGCCTCTATTTGGAACTTGCCGCCAAAGGCAGCGGTGTCAGTTGCAGTGTGTTGTGTCCTGGCTTTGTCAAGACCAACCTCATGACTGATCCCAAATGGTCGGATCGACTCGGTGCTAAACCTGCGGACATTGTCGACCCCATCAGCGCCATGATGAATGAGATGTTGCATTCCGGCGTGGAATCGGGGATACCCGCC
>JBJOFA010000331.1:0-2571 GCA_046049015.1 Actinomycetota bacterium
GATGGACTACAACGGAATTGATGACGCCACGATTTTCTGGTGGGATTCACAAGCTGAAGGTCCGGACGAAAATAGAAAGGTCGGAACGGGCATGCTGTTTTTCCCCGATGGTGGAAAGCGTTACTTGCCAGGCGAATGGGGTACCGAGGATCGTCTCTTCGTAGCCGAGGGCGCGGTGAGCGTGTATGACACTCCACCGCCCGGAGAAGAGCCGAAGGATTACCCCAGCCCTGCTGGTTGATGAACAAGTCAGGTAGTAGGTCAGTCTTGGTTGAGACACCAGTTCACCGGATCCTGGCCGTGGATCACGAGCGCTTCATTGGCTCGCGAGAACGGCCGGGATCCGAAGAACCCGTTGTGGGCTGACAGCGGTGAAGGATGGGCGGACTCGATAATCGAATGTCGTGAACCATCGATGAGGTCGCGCTTTTTACGTGATGCTGCTCCCCACAAGATGAACACCACATGCTCGGGTTTATCGGCGACGCAGCGGATGATTCGATCGGTGAATACTTCCCAACCATGTCCTTGATGAGATGCCGCTTGTCCCGAACGAACCGTGAGAGTGGTGTTGAGAAGCAGGACTCCGTTTTTTGCCCAGGCCTCGAGACAGCCGTGGTTGGGAATCGGGCAACTGAGGTCCGACTGTAGTTCGCGAAAGATGTTGCGCAATGAGGGCGGTGGTGCCACACCGCGTCGGACCGAAAAACACAAACCATGGGCCTGCCCAGGTCCGTGATAGGGGTCCTGACCAAGAATGACAACTTTGGTAGCGGCGTAAGACGTGAGGTGGAGGGCTGAAAAGACATCTTCTGCCGGGGGAAAGACCGGACCGAGTTGGCGTTCTGCCTTCACAAAAGATTGGAGGCTGATCCAGTACTGCTCCTCAAACTCTGAACGAAGGAGGGGATTCCAATCTGTGGTGGCCACCGGATCATTCTGTCGTATTGGAAGACAGGCTCGGCACTAGGGCGAGATCGGGACTATTCGGCGAAGTCGTTGCCCGCCCAATAGTCTCCGGACATGGGTTCGGCGACCGTTTCGGAGTGGTTTGGTCAGCCTCGGGTGCATTTGGCAACTTTGCCGACTGCTCTGGAAGCTGGCCCCACCCTTCGTGGTGGGCCGCGTCTTTTTCTGAAACGAGACGACCTCACGGGCCTCGCACTTGGTGGCAACAAAGCCCGCAAATTGGAGTTTCTTTGTGGCGCGGCGCACCATGCGGGCGCTGACTGCTTGATCACCGTGGGAGCCGGACAATCCAATCACTGTCGAATGACCGCCGCGGCGGGAGCACTCTTGGGCATGGAAACTCATCTGATCTTGTCGGGTGAACGACCACGTCGATACGAGGGAAACCAACTGCTGTCGGATCGATTGGGTGCCCATCAACATTTCACCGGAGCTGAACCATCTCAATGGGGCGTCTTGGAAATTGCCCGAGAAGAGCTAACTGACGAGCTCACTTCCCAAGGTCTTCGCCCCTATTCCATGCCTATCGGGGGTTCAACTGCGGTCGGTGCTCTTGGCTATGTGCTGGCTTTTGAAGAGCTAATGGCGCAGTGCGAGTTGATGAGCTTTGTTCCTCGGGCCATAGTTTTCACATCATCGAGTGGGGGCACCCATGCCGGACTCGTTGCTGGACGTGCCTGGCGACGCCACCGCTATCCGAGCACCGACCTTCCCGACGTTGTTGCCATTGGAGTGGCCAAAGGAGTGGTAGCGGGAATGCCAGATATTGCGTCTTTGGCCAATGAAACCTTGGAGTTGGCCGGTTTGCCCGGATTAGTTGAAAAAAATGATGTCATTGTCGAAAGTCAGTGGCTTGGTGCGGATTACGCCATACCCACCAATGAGTCGCGAGCGGCGCAAAAGTGGGCCGCTCATGAAGGTGCTCTCATCTTGGATGATGTGTATACCGCCAAAGGATTTGCCGGCCTGTTGGGATTGGCGCAAGCTAAACGCTGGTCTGAAAACGACGCAGTTGTCTTCATACACACCGGTGGATATCCCGAGGTCTTTGTTCATCAAGATCGTGATGTGACGATATGAACGCAGATCAGGGTTTGCGCCCTAATCCCGATCAGTGGTCCATGGATACCGTGGCCGTAATTGCTGGGCGACCAACTGGTCTCGGTGATCCTCTCAACGAGCCGTTGGTATTGGCTTCAAACTTTCGCGCCGGGCCCGAGTACAACCGAACCCATGGCAATCGAACCTGGGAGGCCTTGGAGACAGCCATCGGAATCATGGAAGGTGGAGATTGCGTCTCATACTCCAGTGGTATGGCTGCGGCTTCGGCCATTCTCTATGCTCTTCGGCCTCGAGTAGTTCTCATTCCAGAAGTGAGTTATCTCGGTGTTCGATCTCTCCTCCAAGGACTACAAGATCGTGACTCGCTAGAAATCATTTATCTCTCATCACTGGAGATTGACGACGTTAAACAGTCACTTCAGTCGGCCAGTGCTGCCTTGGCATCGAAGAATGACTCTCGCATTGATAACCAAGTCATTTTGTGGTTGGAGTCTCCGGCAAATCCCACCTTGGAAGAGGCTGATGTGGCTGGCTTGTGTG
>JBJOFA010000332.1:0-2562 GCA_046049015.1 Actinomycetota bacterium
CGAATCAGTAAAGCCCGGTCGACCTTTGAGTGTGATCGGCAAAGCCATCGAGGATCACGCCAAGAAAAACAAAATGGGTGTCGTTCGCTCTTTCATCGGCCACGGCATTGGCGAGCAATTTCATACCGATATTCAGGTCCTGCACTACTACGACCCGCGCAACAACATGATCATGGAACCTGGAATGGTCTTTACTATCGAGCCGATGATCACGCTCGGCACTTGGCAACATCTCATGTGGGATGACGACTGGACTGCAGTGACCGCCGATGGAAAACGAACGGCCCAATTTGAGCACACCATTTTGGTAACCGATACCGGCGTCGACGTCTTGACCGCCACAGAACGAGCGGCCTCTCCTCGGCGGCCACAGCACAGTTCATCGGTTCAATCGTGAGCGGTCCGACGGAAATCAAACCAGTGTGGACCGTGGGAGAGCGTTTCGAGGCCTTTGATCGCCAACAGTGGGCTGAGTTGCGAGCCGCCACTCCCATGACCTTGCGCCAGTCGGACTTAGACAGCCTGCGCGGCATCAATGAACGTATAGATCTTGATGAAGTGGTGGCGGTTTATCTACCACTGACTCGTTTGTTGAATTTGTATGTTTCAGCCACGCAAAACCTTCATAAGGTCAGCGCGACCTTTCTTGGAACTCTGGCGCCGAAGATGCCTTACGTCATCGGAGTGGCGGGCAGTGTGGCCGTGGGGAAAAGCACCTTTGCCCGTATCTTGCAGGCCCTTTTGGCACGATGGCCCGATCACCCGAAGGTAGATCTCATCACCACGGACGGTTTCCTCCATCCGAATCGGGTACTCGAGCAACGCGGCATCATGAATCGCAAAGGTTTCCCCGAAAGCTACGACACCCGATCACTTCTCAAATTTTTGCGAGATTTGAAAAGCGGACAAAAAGTTGTTGAGGCTCCCGTTTATAGCCACGTGGTCTACGACATTGTCGAAGGTGAAACCACAACCGTATGTCAGCCGGACATCTTGATTTTGGAGGGACTCAATGTTCTTCAGGTGGGTTCACCCGGCAGTGACAACACCGAATTCGTCAGCGATTATTTCGATTTCTCAATTTATATAGACGCTAAAGAAAGTGACATCGAGACTTGGTATGTCGATCGTTTCTTGAGTCTTTGTGACTCAGTTTTTCTTGAACCGGAAAGTTTCTTCCAACACTTTGCGCATTTGTCTCGTGAGGAAGCCACCGAAGTTGCCCGCAGCATTTGGAAAGAAATCAACGGTTTGAACCTGCAGAACAATATTGAACCAACTCGGGAGCGGGCCTCGCTTATTTTGCGCAAGGGTTCCAACCACCGCGTCTCTGATGTACACCTTCGCAAACTCTGAGGGTGCTCTGACTCTGCCGCGCTGACTGGCAGAATAGATATATGGCAACGAAGCGAGCCCCGGCTAAACGGCGCAAAAAGAAAAAGCCGTCTCGCATTCCAGCCATCTTCATGGCCGGACTTATTGCCGGAGTAGGCGGAGTACTGCTGGTAAGGGCCGCCGTGGATAGTCCTGAGACCACCGATTCCGAGACCATCAGCGTTGATGGGTCTGAGCCTCCCGTTACCGATGACACCAGCGTCTCCGGTGACCCAAATGAAACTGGCAGCGCAGAAGGCACTGGTGACGGCAATTCCGGACCCGCTACTGATCCCAGCAACCTCGGCAAGCCCATTGAAATCTTCAGTGACACATTGGGAGATTTAGATATTGATCAGGTGATCGTTGACTGGACTTCTGTAGATGCCCCACAGGTTCCAGAAATTACGGCCGAGGTACAGTCCGGCTGGGTTCAAAACGGACGGATCACCATCAATCTTCCTGACGGTTTCTACTGGGGCGTTCTGGTCAACACTTTCGACGAAGAAGAGCGGGGTATCAACTTCGATATCCGCCAAGCATTTTTCGGTGATGCTTGTCGTCAACGCTTTGGTGACACCGACGACAGTTGTAATAACGACTACGGCGTCACTCCGTTCGACGGGAATCAGCTCTATCCGAGCTTTTTGAGTGATCTGCTCTTTGTCTCACTGGCTGTAGCGGAACAACCCACTGGACAAAACACGGCCATTGTCCCGGCCACGTACTGGTCCCTCATCAACGGTGGCTTACCGTCAACAGTTTCCATCCCGGGAGATAATTCCGACCGAGCCACGGCTTTACTAGTCGGCACGCCTTACTTACTCACCATCGTTGATGGTGCCATCATTGCCGCTGAAGGAATCTGGGCCCCCTAAAAATCCAGTAGTCAACTTCACCACGAGTCATCACGACTCTTCGATCAAGTTCCCCCGACGAGCTGCTTCGGAAATGATGGATTGGGTTCGATCCCACAAAGCGGCAGATCCATCACCAATAGGTGAGAGCCTATTCATAGCTTGTGGAACAGTAATGCCGTGGCGCTTCCATGGTGAGGCGTCGTCGGCGTGATGATTGAGCATGGCGGGTTGCATGCGATCAACAGCGTTGGCGAATTGACTTTCGGGAGTTTCTTGGGCTTCGTACTCCTCCCACAATGAGCGCAATTTTTGGGCTTGATCCTCGGGG
>JBJOFA010000333.1:0-2548 GCA_046049015.1 Actinomycetota bacterium
CATGGCCAACTTGCTATCGGTACGACGCAAAGTGAGGACGAAGCCCACAATGATGACCGTTGCAGCCACTGCAATCACTGGACCCCAGCCTTGAGCTCGACCAAATGCCATACCACTGTTGAATGAAAGGTTCCATTGCAGGGTCCAAATCACGTGGTCGATATGTCCATCACTGAGATGCGATAACGCCCAGCGCTTACTCAACTGATCAAGAACTACTGCCCCGAAGGCGATCAACAATGACAGAGCCGGAATGTTCCTCAGCTTGTCGCCGATGTTAAAACGGGCCTTGCTCCTGGGAGCACTTTGGGCATCCACCACTTAGCGACGACCGATCCAACCCACGCGCTCTTCCACCAATTCAGTGGCCCAGGGAATCACTTCCAAGCGTTCACGAGGAATCGGACGGGTTGAAACCACGCTGTAGCCGTAATCTCCAGATTCGATTCGGGCCAGGGCGGCGTCAATCTCTTCGACAGTTTGGCGTGCTTGATCGGAAAGAACTCGATCCCGCTCGCGCTCAACGGCCATGGTGTCACCTTCGCCACCATCTTCATCGAACTGATCATCACCCATACCGGCCTCTTCGATGAGGCGCTCCCGCTCACTATCCAGTCGATCGGCCTGTCCCAATAAGTGAGCACGTTCTTCAAGCAAGATATTTCGCTGCGAGCGCAAGAAGGTGAGGTCAAAATCCCGGCTGGCCACGATCCCATCTTTAGAGGGCGCCTTCTTGCCAGGAACGGGCGGTTTGACGAAGGCCGGCTTAGGAGCCTTCTTCACCGGAGCCGGAGCAACGGCTTTTACCGGTGCCGGCTTTTGAGAGGCTGCTTTTCCTGGAGCCGCCTTTGCCGAGACCAATTTCCCCCCTGCGGGCTTGACGGGAGTTTTGGCCTTGGAAGCCGGCGACGCCGGGCTCTTTTTTACCAGGGCCTTTTTGGCCGGAACTTTCTTGGCTGGAGTCTTCTTTGCCGGCGCTTTTTTTGCTGGCGCCTTCTTGACCGGAGCCTTTTTTACCGCGGCCTTCTTGGCTGGAACTTTCTTAGCTGGGGCCTTTTTAGCCGGAACCTTCTTGACCGGAGCTTTCTTAGCTGGGGCCTTCTTGACCGGAATCTTCTTAGCTGGGGCCTTCTTGGCCGGAGTCTTGGTCTTGGCATTCTTCTTGGCTGCGGGCTGAGCCATGGTGACTACCCTCCTGATCTGCTTCCGGGCGATGATACCGCCAGTGATCTGCGACCAGATCCCTTTGAGACCAATCAATGAGAACTGATCGGGACCATCTGCGGTCATTTGGCGCTGGTTATTTGGCTTTTGAGACACCAATATGAATCTCGTCGTCATCGAGTTGGGCGTTGAGATCTCCCGCCCCCCACTCAATGGATGTGGCCAAAGTTTCGGCGGCCACCATCTCCAAAAATGGTTGAAGGCTGCGCCGGATGAACTCGGGGACACCTAGGACCAAGACAATGCGATCACTGACATCGAGACCGGTGTCACGACGCGACTGCTGAACCAAACGAATGAGATCACGGGCTCGTCCTTCCGCTTCAAGAGCCGGTGTCACCTCAAGGTCGAGAGACACCATTCCTTGGCCATCGGCCATTGCCAAACTTGATCCATCATCGCTCGAAGCCATTTTCAAGGAATACTCACCAGGCAGCAGTTCGATGCCGCCGGCCGTCACGCGATCCCCATCACGGCTCCAATCACCAACCTTGACCGCCTTGATGACCTCTTGGGTTCGACCTCCAAGTCGAGGACCGAGAGCCCCAGGTATCACTTGAAGAACAGTTTCAGCCGCTGACCCAAGGTCAGTTTTCAGCGTTACTGACTTCACATTGACTTCGTCGGCTATCAATTCAACAAAGGATCGAAGCGACTCTGCATCCTCGTGCGCCACTTTCAATTCCGATAGTGGCAAACGAACTCGGCGGCTATTGGCTTTGCGGATCGACAAACCAAGGGAGCACACCTCGCGAACTCGGTCCATGGACCGCACTAATTCGGGGTCGGCAGGAAGATTTTCTGTAGTTGGCCAATCTGCGAGATGAACACTGCCGCCCGAAGCGGTGAGTCCTCCGTAGATTTTTTCACTCACCATCGGCAACAAGGGAGCCGAGACCTTGCAGAGAATTTCCAAGACGGTATGCAAGGTGTCAATTGCATCTCGGTCACCTCTCCAAAAACGATCACGCGAGCGGCGGATATACCAATTAGTCAAAACGTCGAGGAAATCGCGTACCCCTCCCGTCGCAGCGAAGAGATCGTAGGTGTCCAAATCACGGGTGGTCTTTTCCACCAGTTCACCGGTCTTGGCCAATATGTAGCGATCGAGAACATGATCCGAGGTGGTGCGAGTCCGACCATGAACCCCTTCGGCATTGGCATAGAGGCCCAAGAAATACCAAGCGTTCCAGAATGGCAAAAGCACCTGTCGTACCGTTTCACGAATACCCGCTTCAGTCACCGAGAAATCAGCACCACGCAAAATCGAAGAGGACAACAAATACCAGCGCATGGCATCGGCCCCGTAACTGTCAAAGACAGC
>JBJOFA010000334.1:0-2543 GCA_046049015.1 Actinomycetota bacterium
GGCAAAGGCGTCGCGGTCGGCTTGGGTGACCTCAGTACTGTCTTTTTTCCGTGTCGTCGTGAAATTTCGCTTTTCGAAATACGGCAAGGACACGGCATCGGCTTGATCGGCAAGTTGCAAAGCCAGTGAGAGTTCGGCTTTGAGATCTAACTCGTTCATATTTGCGCCGGAGGCCATGACCGGCGACTCTAGTTCTCCGTTGATTCCCAAGCCTTGATAATTCCCGCTGAGTCCAGTCCGATTTGGGCCAGGAGGCGATCGGGTTTGGCATGGGGAAGGAATTTGGTGGGGACACCTAGGACCGACACGTGGCAGGTGTCGTTGAGACTGTGAATGTCCGTGGCAATCGACATGCCGATGCCGCCTTCGCGAATGCCATCTTCAATGGTGATAACATTGGAGTGCCGGGCAGCATCTTCCAGCATGGCGGGATCAAGAGGTGCACACGAACGAACGTCCCAAACCGTGGCTTGAACTCCGCGTTGAGATAATTCGGTGGCAGCCGTCAAGGCTGCTGCCACCATTTTGCCCACCGCCAAAATTGCCAATTTTCCATCGCCAGAAATCAATTTGCGGGCGAGTAGGCCGGAGCCCACATCATCATTATCAACTTGGCGAGCGGCGCCTTTGGGATAACGGATGACCACTGGACCGCTGTCGAGCATTTCAAAGGCGTCGTGCAGCATTTGCTGAAGATCTTGGGCGCTCGATGGGGCTAGTACGCGCATACCTGGCACTTTTGATAACAAAGCCAAGTCATAGATGCCGTGATGGCTCGGACCGTCATCTCCGGTGATGCCGGCTCGGTCGAGACAAAACAGAACTGGAAGTCGATGCAACGCAACGTCGTAAACCACTTGGTCCCAAGCTCGCGACATGAAAGTGGAATACAGCGCCACAACGGGTCGCAGTCCGCCCATGGCCATGCCGGCAGCGCCAGTTACGGCATGTTGTTCGGCGATGCCGACATCGAAGAACCGATCGGGAAAGCGACTTTGGAAAGGGAGCAAGCCAGTGGGTCCGGGCATCGCCGCGGTGATGGCCACAACGCGATCGTCCAATTCGGCTTCTTTGATTATGGCGTCGGCAAAAGCTTGGGTGTAACCGGTGGGAACAGCCTTGGGGGGCCCAACTGCTGGATCAAAAACCGGTGCATCATGAAGATGCTTTTCGTCGTCGTCTTCGGCCGGAGAATATCCCTTACCTTTTTTGGTGAGGACGTGGACCACAATCGGACCCTCGGCGGAGAGATCCTCGGCATTGCGGAGTGCTTCTTCGACAGCTCGCACATCGTGGCCATCAATAGGTCCGATGTAGCGCACACCTAGTGCTTCGAAGAACGACGGGGGCTGAAGGAATTCGCGTACGGCAGCCTTGACTGCTTCCATACCTTTTTCGGCCTGTTGCCCGACCACGGGGAGGTTTTGTAACCAAGCTTCCATACGGCGTTGCCGGGACACGTACAGCGGATTCATACGGATACGGGTCAAACTTGCCGAGAGTTTTTCCGTGATGCGATCGGGCAAGGGTGCTTTGTCTTGTTCTTCGATAACAGTCACCGATTGGGTGAGATTCGAAATCGTTGGAGCGTAACTACGGCCGTTGTCGTTGAGAACAATGATGACCTTGGTCCGACTGTGACCGAGATTGTTCAACGCTTCATAGGCCATGCCGCCGGTCATGGAGCCATCGCCAATGACCGCCACAATGTGCCGGTGATTATTTCGACCTTGATCGCGAGCGATAGCGAGCCCATAGGCATACGACAGAACAGTTGAGGCGTGACTGTTCTCGATGAAGTCGTGCTCACTCTCCTCACGACTGGGATAACCCGAAAGACCGCCAGATTGCCGCAACTGCTGAAAACCCGAGGAGCGCCCAGTCACGATTTTGTGGACGTAGGCCTGGTGGCCGGTATCCCACAAAATGGCATCGGTTGGCGACTCAAAAACTCGATGCAAAGCCAAGGTCAACTCAACGGCGCCCAAGTTTGAGCCGAGGTGTCCGCTGTTGCTGGCTACAGCCTGGACGATGAAGTCTCGGATCTCCCCGGCCAAGTCGTCGACCTCGGAATAGGACATCCGCTTGAGATCGCTGGGCTGACGGAGTGACTCAAGGTTCATGACCCTTTGAACGCTACCGGCGGTGCTGTCAGCCAGGTAATCGTGCTCCGACCAGCGACGTGACGACGGTCAAATCAACGCCGAGGATCTCTCGAATTGCTTGCGGAATTTGCGATCCAGCCGAGACTGATTGCGGCGGTGCAGTTCCCATCCCAGAAATGCTCCCAGGGCGAGGGCTAATTGCCCTCCCAGGCCGTCGATCCAATAGTGATTTCCGGTGACCACAATGCAGAACAAGGTCATTGCCGGGTACAGCAACATGGCGGCTTTCGTCCAGCGTTTGCGCAGGAGTGGCCACATGGCAAAAGCACACCAACTACTCCAGCCAATATGCATACTCGGCATAGCTGCGTATTGATTGGAAATGGACTTCATGGCTTCAGAGTCAAAAGTCCAAAGTCCGGCACCAAATTCCGGAAG
>JBJOFA010000335.1:0-2537 GCA_046049015.1 Actinomycetota bacterium
ATAAAAATCGAAACTCATCTATGCAGCGTCCCAATATTCTGGTTATTCAAGCCGATCAATTAACCGCTAATGTTTTGCCGATGTATGGTGGCCCTGACCTGGTCACGCCCCATCTGAACCGACTTGCCGAACGGGGTGTGACATTTTTGAATGCATACTGCAATAACCCCGTATGTGCTCCATCCAGGGCGGCCATGCTCACTGGCCAACTCTCCTCAAAAGTTGGCTGCTATGACAATGCAGCTGACTTTCCCTCCTCTTCGCTCACACTAGCGCATTACCTGCGTCATGCAGGGTACCGGACTTGCCTGTCTGGCAAGATGCATTTCGCTGGCGCCGAACAGTTGCACGGCTTTGAAGAGCGTGTCACCACCGACATTTACCCTTCCGATTTCGGATGGACTGCCGACTGGTCGCAGAAGCATCAACCTTACTCACCTTCGCGTATGAGCCTGCGATCGATCGTGGAGGCGGGTTTGTGCGAAAGAAATCTTCAAATCGATTACGACGAAGAGGTCGCTTACCGCGCTGAACAGTGGCTGTATGACCAAGCCAGGGAAGACGATGGACGCCCCTTTCTGATGTGGGCCTCTTTCACCCATCCACACAACCCCTTTGTAACCACGCAAAAGTACTGGGACCTCTACGATCACCAGCGCATCCAGATGCCAAAAGTTCCCTTCATACCGATCGCGCAACGGGATGCCTGGTCACAGCGCTATGCCTACACCATCCGGGCGGATGAGCACGACATCTCGGAAGAACAAGTACGGGTTGCTCGGCATGCATATTTTGCAATGATCTCCTACTTTGACAGCCAGGTCGGCAGACTGCTGGATGTCATTGATCGGATTCAAGCTACTGAAAACACATTTGTATTTGTCATTTCTGATCATGGGGAGATGCTGGGCGAACGTGGATCATGGTTCAAATTTCAGCCTTTTGAATGGTCGGTACGAGTACCCATGATCGTTGCCGGACCCGGGATTAAAAAAGGTCATACCGAAGAACGCGGTGTTTCGCTGATAGACCTACTTCCAACCTTCAATGATCTGATTTCGGAAGGAAATCCCATCACACCTGTTGACCCCATAGACGGGCTTAGCCTGGCCAATATGTTGCATGCCACCGAGCACGCTCGGGGTGATGATGTGATGATGGAGTTTCTCGGTGAGGGCGTGTACTCTCCCGCTTGTATCTTGAGAAAAGACGGATTCAAGTACGTTTATTGCCGTAATGATCCGCCCATGCTGTTCGATTTGAATACCGATCCTGACGAACTGGTCAACCTTGCCGGTCGCGTTGAACATTCGGAAACACAATCCTCATTGCATCATGAATTGCTTCATCGCTGGAACTATGATGAACTGGAACAGCGTATCCTGCAATCGCAACGTCGACGCCTGTTTGCCCAGGAGTCACTGCTTCAAGGTCGTTGGACGGCGTGGGACTATCAGCCTCCTGAGGACTCGTCCCGACGCTACGTTCGGGGTGCTGTAGATCCCAACACCACGGCGACCAAGGCGAAAAAACGGCTTCCCTTCGTTCCTGCCAAGGCACCAGACCATCCTCGCGACCCTTCCGTGAAACTACCCTCGTTCACAGCCCTGACGGATGAGAAATCATCACTCGCATGAACATTGCTTCACTTTTTAGCCTCGATGGCAAGCACGCCTTGATCACAGGCGGCAACTCAGGAATAGGTGCTGCCATGGCACGCGCTCTGGGTTTCGCTGGGGCAAAGGTGATACTGGCCGCTCGGCGCGAAGAAGAACTGGCTGATACTGCGAAATCTTTAAGAAGTGAAGGGATCCACGCGGATCATATTTCTGTTGATCTGACTGACGTCTCTGCGCTTCAACGTGCGGCACTTGAGGCCGAACAGCGATTGGGCGGGATCGACATCCTGGTCAATGCAGCTGGGGTGAATCTGCGCCAGCCATTTTCCGAAGTCACGCCCGACGCATGGCAAACTCAGATTGCATTGCACCTGGGGGCACCTTTTTTTCTGACCCAAGCTTTGGCGCCTGGAATGAGTAGCCGCCATTGGGGTCGTATCATCAATATTGCCTCACTGCAAAGTTACCGGGCTTTTCCCAACAGTGCACCTTACGGAGCGGCCAAAGGTGGCATTGTTCAACTCACCCATGCAATTGCACAGGAATGGGGACCGAAGGGCATTACCTGCAACGCAATTGGCCCGGGATTTTTCCCAACCGCCCTCACTGCTTCCGTTTTTAACGATCCCTTGATCGCCAAAAAGAATTCTGACCAGACCTGTCTGGGACGAAACGGAGAACTGACTGATCTTTATGGCACCAGCGTATTTTTGGCCAGTGAGGCCAGCGCCTATGTGACTGGCCAGACTCTGATGGTTGATGGAGGTTTCACTGCAAAATGAATTCTCGTCTTGACTCATTCTGGATGCCTTTCACCCCGAACAGGGAATTCAAAGCATCCCCCCGGCTTGTCAACTCAGCCAAGGGAATTGCCTACCGCACAGAAGACGGACGCGAAATTCTGGATGGCACGTCTGG
>JBJOFA010000336.1:0-2522 GCA_046049015.1 Actinomycetota bacterium
GGCTCCATGTTGGCTTTCACCATCGTTGGCCCCGGAACGGGACTCATGCTGATGCTCTTTGCCCTCGGACTTTCTGGAGCCGGTATTGGCATGTCCAGTCCAGCTATGACCTCTCTGGTCGCTAATGCCGTCGATGAGCGAGACCTTGGGGTGGCTGGCGCTATGCAACAGCTCATGACCCAATTGGGAGCGGTCTTCGGTTCGGTGATCATGACCTCGGTCCAGCAGTCGGTCGGGCGAGGTCAGCCCACTGCTGAGTCCTTTTCGGCGGCGTTCATGGTGGCCACGGTGGTGGCGGTGGTGGCCGTCGGGTTGTCGTCGCAGGTGACACCGACACCCCGGCAACGCGCCGTTATTCGGTGATGGCTTTGATTTCTTCAGCGATCTTGGCGGTGATGTCGGTCTGAGGCATGGCCGTTTGCAAGGCCATCATCTTCATCATGTCGCCAACGACTTTGATTTTGCCGCCCATGAAAGCCTGCATAGCTGTGGCTTGATCACCCAGGGCGAAAATGGCCCGAGCAGTCGCCCAATCGGTGGTGACGGTGGCTTCGGGATCAGCAAGTTCGCCGAGATCCATTTTCATATCACCCGATGATGTATCAATGAAAGCTTTAATCGTGCCTTCGCCGAAAGGAACGTCGGTGATGACCTGATTGATTTTCACCACGGCGTTGATCTTGGGGGTCTGACCCTCATATTTGGCGCGGATGCCCTGGGCTGCTTCCATCCAGGCATCGGAAAGAAATGGATGACTCATGGATCAAAGTGTACTGCTCGGCATCTCAATCCTGGACAGGTGAAAAGCTAGAGAACCTGGGTCGATGTTGTGACGGAATCTAGAAAATCCCAATCAAGTTCCACGCCAGAGCCCGGCCCGGATGGGACTGTGACATGGCCGTTATCGAGCCGCACCGGATTGGTAACGATGTCTCGATGCCAAAAGCGTTCGGAGGCTGAAACATCACCGGTTACGGTGAAATTCGGTAGGGCAGCAAGAGCCAAGTTCATGGCTCGGCCGATACCAGTTTCCAACATGCCTCCGCACCACACCGGAATGCCTCGATCTCGGCAGAGATCGTGAATACGTACTGCCTCGAGATATCCGCCGACTCGCCCGGCCTTGATATTGATGATCGAGCAGGCTCCCCGTTCAATGGCATCAATGGCGGCATCGACGGAAACTATTGATTCGTCGAGACAAATTGGCGTGTGTACCTGACGGGCAATGAGGGCATGTCCGGTGATGTCATCTTCGGGCAAAGGTTGCTCGATCAATAACAAATTGAAGGCATCAAGTTGTGCGAGTAGAGGTCCGTCAGCACGGGTGTAAGCGGCGTTGGCATCCACTTGAAGAGGAACATCGGGGCCGAACGTGCGACGAATGGCTTGCACCGGTTCGAGATCCCAGCCTGGTTCGATTTTTAATTTGATACGCACGTAGCCATCATCGAGGTACTTGCCAACCGTGGTCACTAAAGCATCGATGGACTCAGCAATACCAACGGATACTCCCGATGGAACCGTGGTACGAACGGCACCAAAGTATTCCGCCATTGATTGACCGTTGGCTCGCAATTGAGCGTCGAGTACCGCTGCTTCTAGGGCTCCTTTGGCCATGCGATGGTCCTTCACCGGCGACAGAGTGCTGGCGACTTCGGGGCCATGAATCGTGCGATGTCGCAATCGGGGAATGAGATGATGAGCCAGAACATGTTGAGCGCCTTCCACGTACTCACTTGAATACAGGGGCTCGTTGCCGGCAACGCATTCCCCCCAGCCTTCTGCTTCAGAACTGATGACGCGTACCAGCAAAATATCCCGAGCAGTTTCCGTCCCAAATGACGTGCGAAATGGAGACACCAGCGGAAGAGCGATTCGACGCAATTCGACAGAGTCAATTGTGATCGGCTTTAAGGCGTCGACATTGCGCATGGAAGCTGCTCCTTAGTGATGGCGGCGGCGTGAAGTGTGTCGTTGATCATTGATCCTCTGAGTCGCGTAGGCGAAGTACATAGGCGCCTTCGGTGGTCATGCCGATGACTCGATGCGTGGTCATTTTCTCATTGAAGGTCTGACGCATTTGTAGCCGCCAGGTCCGGGCCGCACTGGGATCCGCTTGACGGAGAGCCACGATGTCCGCGGGTGTAGGGACTAGTAGATCTTTGGATCGGGGAACGAGGGGAGTCAGCGTTCCCTGCAAAGCATCCTTGGTTCGCGTTGATTGCAATTCCCAACGGGCCAGGAGTCGGTCAGTGTCATCGTCGCCGTTGATGGCATCGCCAAGAGGGCCGTAAAAGTTGATGTGGTACTCCTCGGCAGTGGCCCCCAGACGATGCAGGTTGAACCATCCATTGCGGCGGACTAAGGGATCAAAGGTCCAAGTGATGAGGGAGAGGTTGTGAGATAGAGCCCATGAGCGCTGATGCTGTTTCAGTAGGAGGCCAATGCCCAAGTGTTGATGGGAGGGCAGCACCCCGGTGATATGGGAGTGCAAACCGAGTGTTCCCGCGTGATGGGCT
>JBJOFA010000337.1:0-2522 GCA_046049015.1 Actinomycetota bacterium
TGGCGCGTCAATTAGGTGTCCGGCAGATCCTTGAAACCCACGGACATCACGATCACATTCAAGCGATACCCGCCATGCGCGAAGCTGGCTATCGCGTTGCGGTGACCGAACTGGATGCACCAATGCTCGGCGACATGGGCTACGACGCTTTTTTGGAGCACGATGAAATTGTTGAGGTAGGTCGCCTGCGCTTGAAATCAATCCACAATCCGGGACACACTCCGGGTTCAATTTCCTTTCACGTGGAGGGAACACCCCTTTTGTTCACCGGTGACACTCTTTTCCCAGGGGGACCGGGGGCAACAAAATTCCCTGGTGGTGACTTCAACACCATCATCAAGTCAATTGATAACTCGCTCTTTGTCTTTCCGTCTCACACCATCGTGCTCCCAGGTCATGGCGATGACACCACCATCGGTGCCGAACGTCCCCACCTTCAAGAGTGGGTCAATCGTGGATGGTGAGAACGGAATCGAATCGGAAAAACCGGCTCTGCGGTACGACCAACGACCCGAAGATCCAACTCCAATTTCAACGACTGATCTCCCGCCTACTCCTCTTCGAGATCGCAATATTCCAGCAACGGCCTGGATTGAGGCGCCTCATCAACTTTTGAACCTGGGTCACGACCTAGCCGACCGGCCAGTGGCCATGTACAAAAGGCGTATTGGGCGCTGGCTTCTTTGGCGAGCCGGACCGGCCAGTGATGCCGATGCCCGTTACTGGGCCGCTGATCAATCAGACCTCAACCGCCAATTTGAGTTTCGATTGTTCAGCGATGGCCAGGGCCGCGGTTTGGGACCGAGCGGCCAGACCCATGATCGCTTTCGGTCTTGGAAAGAGGATCTGCGAGATCACTGACCACGAAAGTGCTTTGGGCTTTACACTGAGGTCGTGAACATGATCGGTTCGCCCTCCCTTGGGGGAATGGTTCCTCGTGCCGATGTTTTCGCGCCCGGCCAGCGCACTGAATTGGTACTTGAAGATGGTCGACCTACACCGGGTACCCGTGAGCAGTTACGACGAATCCCCACGATTCGCAATCTTGGATCAGTGGCATCCACCTACGTTCAGACCGGGTTATGGATTTACATCGCGGTTCGGTTCGGCCCCTGGACCTGGTTGCCAGTTTTTATCCTCATGGGCCGTGCCCATGCTCAGTTTGCGTCTCTCATGCACGAGGCCGCGCACCGGTTGCTCTGCTCGAATAAAGAAGTCAATGACTTTTTCGGTCGCTGGATCATTGGCTATCCGGCATGGACCAATACCGACGGGTATCGGCGGGTACATATGGCCCATCATCGTCAAGAGTTCGGACCGAATGAGCCCGATATCCCCCTCTATGCCAACTATCCCGTTAACCCGGCGAGCTTCCGACGCAAACTGCTCCGTGATGCGACGGGACGTACTGGTTGGCGATTACTCAGAGACCAACTCAACGGATTGCGCAGCCCCGTCCCCGTCGTGCGACGAACACTTCTCAAAATTCTGGCGGTTCAAGGCGCGCTTGTTTTGGTCGCCATCGTCTCGGGCTACTGGTGGGTGTATCCACTTTTTTGGGTTGCTCCCTATCTCACGGTTTGGCGGGTGATCAATCGTCTCCGATCCATTGCCGAACATGGCGGGCTACAAGCGTCCAATGACCGCCGAGTCACCACCCACTCGGTCACCCAACACTGGCTCGCTCGATTTTTTCTGGTGCCCTTCCACATTGGTTGGCATCTGGCCCACCACGTGGACTCCGGCGTACCGTTCCGAAATCTTCCTCGTTACCACCGCATGATGATTGATTCTGGATACATCAACCCCGGCTACGAGTACCCCTCCTATCGGGTCTTGTGGAAGGCCCTGCACACCGACCGGTAATTATCACTACGGCAATAGTGCAAATCCAAGGACCCGCATAGACTGGTCAGCGTGAGCGTGTCCCCTCCCTTGTTCCAGATCACCGATCTCCATGTGCGACCGGCAACTGATGATGACGCCGGCACGCCTCCTGAAATCGTTAAGGGCTTCAATCTCACCGTGGCCCAAGGTGAGATCCACGCCATTATGGGACCGAACGGTTGTGGCAAGAGCACCTTGGCCAGTGCTTTATTGGCCTCTCCGGAATACGAAGTTTCCAGCGGCCAGATTTTGTATCGGGGCGACGACATCACCGATTGGCCCACTGATGTTCGGGCCAAAGCGGGAATCTTCTTGGGATTTCAATATCCGCAGGAAATACCTGGAGTCTCAGTCATTCAGTTCCTCCGTCAGGCTTTGAGCGCTCGCAAAGGAATAGATCTGTCGGTGCTGGAATTGCGCCTGGCCACCATGGACTGGATGAAACGTCTCGGCATGGACTCTTCATTCGTTGACCGCTATCTCAACGAAGGCTTTTCTGGCGGTGAGAAAAAGCGTAACGAAATCATGCAGATGGCCATTCTTGAACCAGATCTGGCCATTCTCGATGAAACCGATTCAGGCCTGGACATCGACGCGTTGCGCGTCGTCGCCCAGGGCGTGAACGCGATGCGCTC
>JBJOFA010000338.1:0-2522 GCA_046049015.1 Actinomycetota bacterium
GCTGGCGGCACGCTCCAATCGGTTGTTGGCGTTGTCGACGGCGACCTTCCTTCCGGCGCCGTGGCGTCCCACGATTCGCCGCGCGTGCGCCGCACTCGGTGTGGCGATCACCGCGGTTCTCTGCGGCGCCGGTTTTGAGCTCGCGGCGATCGACCGCGAGTATGGCGACGTAGCCGCGTGGAGCCTGCCCGTGTGGCTCTTCACGGCGATCATGCCAGTGGGTTTCGCGCTGCTCGCGCTGCGGCTCGTTTGGCACGGCGGCGAGAGCGCTGGCGAGCGCGCGCTCGTCGCCGTGGGCGCGGCCGTTGCGTTGGCGCTGCTCGCACTGCCGTTCGTCTTCCGGCTGGGTCCGTTCGCCATCCTCTTCGCGGCGGCCTAGCAACCTACAATGAACGTTTGGCTAGAGAGTTGATGCAAAAAAACCAGGTCACACTACTCACCTTTAGCCTTCAATACCCCAATTTTCTATTTCCGGGTCAATCCCAATTCAGTAGCGACCCAAAACCGGAGGATTTAACGATTGACATTGCCCTAAATTCGGTGAATCCAATGAATTGGATTACGGTAGGACGCAAATACAAAAAAATCAAGCCAGACATTATTTATGTGCAGCAGTCTGGCATGGGAAGCCAAGGTCAATATGGCCGATTTCGAACGGTGGGTCCAATTGCCGCGTCCTTTTCTGGCACCACAGAAATGTCTGGACTGCCCGAACCGGCTGCCCCAGCCGGTTGGGGTTATTCATACCTCGATTGGGTGGGGGCCTATGGATTCGCTTTGGCAACGCTGGGAGCCATTCATCACCGAAACAATACCGGTGAAGGTCAATGGATTGATGCTTCGCAATGTGAAGCGGGCATATTCCAGACGGCCACTTCGATCCTAGACTGGTCAGCCAACCAACGCGTTTGGACGCGGTATGGCAATCGCTCGCCCTACAAACCCGCTGCACCCCATGGCGCTTACCGGTGTCTTGGCGAAGACCGTTGGATTGCCATTGCTTGCTTTGACCCGCATGAGTGGGCGGCCTTTTTAAAGGTTTCCGGATTGAGCGAATTACGTGACGATGCACGTTTCAAAACGCTGGCGTCAAGGTTGTTACATCAGGACGAACTGGACGCATGTGTCACCTCTTGGACCCTGAAGCAAGATGCCTTTCAATGTATGGAAAATCTTCAGCGCGCGGGGGTGCCCGCTGGGGTTTGCCAGACCGCTGCCGATCGATACGACCACGATCCTCAATTGCGGGAACTGAATTGGCTGACCGAGGTGACAGGAAGCAAGATTGGCCAATGGCCGGTTGTGGAGTTTCCCGTCAAGATGAGTGCAACGCCTGCTTATGCGGGTGGCGTGATTGACCGTGGTGCACCCTGCTACGGCGAAGATAACGAGCATGTTCTGAGTCAGATGCTTGGGTATTCAGCCTCTGAAATTCAGGATTTGATTGCGCAGGGCGTCATTTGATGAGTCCAATGAAAGACTTCAAAGGGATTCCATATTTGTTCATTAACCCATCTCTGGATGATTTCAAAAGGTCAGAAAAATGAATCCTGCTTTCGAACTCTTGAACTATCAAAAATTTCGGTCATGCGTTGTCTCAACAGCGCAAATTGAATTGCTGCACAGCGGCATGCGGTGGGCTGAAGGCCCGGTCTATTTTGCGGATGGCGGTTATCTGTTGTGGAGCGATATTCCCAATAATCGAATTCTGCGCTGGGTGGATGGGGGCGGTGTCACCACATTTCGTGAACCCTCGCACCATGCCAATGGAAACACGCGAGACCTTCAGGGGCGGCTGATCACTTGTGAAAGTGGTTCGCGCCGTCTGACGCGGACAGAATACAACGGCAGCATCACTGTGCTCGTCGATCAGTATGAAGGGCGGCGGCTGAACTCCCCAAACGATGTGGTGGTGCGTTCGGATCACACCATTTGGTTCACCGATCCGCCCTATGGCATTCTCAGTGACTACACGGGCGACATGGCGGAAAGCGAGCTGGGTGCGAACTGTGTCTTTTGCTATGACCCTGTGACCGAAAAGCTGAACATTGCCACGGGGGATATGGTCAAGCCCAATGGACTTGCATTTTCTCCGGATGAAAAAATCTTGTATGTCGCCGATACCGGTGCATCCCATGATCCGAACGGTCCGCACCATATTCTGGCGTGGGACGTTGAAGACAGGGTCTTGGTGAGGCCCCGTGTATTTGCAACCATCAGTCCGGGTTTGTCGGATGGATTTCGCGTAGACGTCAAAGGGCACATATGGACCAGCGCTGGCGATGGCGTTCATTGCTACGCGCCGGATGGGGAGTTGATTGGAAAAATTCGTTTCCCCGAAGTGGTGAGTAATTTGACATTTGGCGGACCTAAAGGCAACCGACTGTTCGTCACCACCGCAAGCTGTCTTTACTCGGTTTTTGTCGGTCAACGCGGCGTGCAGAAGCCGTAAAAATGAAGGCAAGGACGACGAGAAAGTATCTATGAATGATTTCAATTCCCTTAAAAACAAAATAGCCATC
>JBJOFA010000339.1:0-2515 GCA_046049015.1 Actinomycetota bacterium
CAGGAAAAAGCGCAACGATCGCCTGGACTATCGAAAAGACTCAGAGGCCAACCTTGATCCTGGCCCCCAACAAGAGCCTGGCCGCGCAGTTGGCCCAAGAGATGATGGAGTTTTTCCCCGACAACCGTGTTGAGTACTTCGTCAGCTACTACGACTACTACCAGCCAGAGGCTTATATCGCCTCTTCTGATACCTACATCGAAAAGGACTCGTCGATCAACGACGATATTGATCGTCTTCGACACTCGGCAACGGCGGCCTTGCTCACTCGGCGCGACACCATTGTGGTGGCGTCAGTGTCATGTATTTACGGAATGGGGGACCCGGAGGAATATCGCGGTCAGCTACTTGAACTGCATACCGGGGTGGACTACGACATGCGCAGTATTTTGCGGCGTCTTGTCGACCTGCAGTTTGATCGCAACGATATGAGTCTTGGCCGAGGGAATTTCCGTGTGCGGGGAGACACGGTTGAGATTCACCCGGCGTACGAGGAGTCGGTACTGCGCGTGGAAATGTTTGGCGACACCGTCGAGCGACTCACCATGATTGATCCACTGACCGGGGAAACGTTACGCGAGATGAACTCGACAATGGTTTTCCCGGCAACCCATTATGTGACGGGCCGCGAGCGTATGCAGCGAGCCATGTTGGGCATCGAGTCTGAACTGCAGGAGCGTCTGGCCTTTTTCGAAGCCGAGGGCAAACTCCTAGAGGCCCAACGGCTGCGAATGCGGACGCAGTACGACTTAGAGATGATGCAGGAAGTGGGCTATTGCAACGGCATTGAGAACTATTCGATGCATATCGATGGACGTCAGCCGGGTGAACCGCCGTTCACTTTGTTGGATTATTTCCCAGATGATTACCTACTGGTCATCGACGAGAGCCATGTGGCAGTCCCGCAGTTACATGGTCAGTTTGCCGGGGATAGAAGTCGTAAAGACAATTTGGTCGAGCATGGTTTTCGACTTCCGAGCGCCCGAGATAATCGACCACTGACCTTTGACGAAGTTATGGAGCGGGTACATCAGTGTGTATTCCTCTCAGCCACCCCCGGTCCATATGAATTGCGAATTTCGGAACAAGTGGTGGAGCAAATTGTGCGTCCTACCGGATTGGTCGATCCCGAAGTAATCATCAAACCGACCAAGGGACAGATCGACGATCTCATTGATCAAGTACGTACTCGTGTCACCATGGGCGACCGGGTCCTGGTGACCACCTTGACAAAAAAGATGGCCGAGGACCTCACTGATTATCTCCTGGAACAAGGTTTGCGAGTTCGTTATCTTCACAGCAATATCGACACCATTCAGCGCATAGAAATCCTCCGTGCTTTGCGCCTGGGAGAGTTCGATGTTCTGGTCGGCATCAACTTGCTGCGCGAAGGTTTAGACCTTCCAGAGGTGAGTTTGGTGACCATCTTGGATGCCGATAAAGAGGGTTTCTTGCGCAGTGAGACCTCATTGATTCAGATGATTGGTCGAGCCGCACGAAATGTTGATGGCCAAGTGGTGATGTATGCCGATCAGATCACGCCCTCAATGGAGCGGGCCATTTTCGAAACGAACCGACGTCGGCAACTACAGATTGCCTACAACTTGGAACATGGCATCAACCCCCAGACCATTCGCAAAGCGGTCGGCGATATTTTGTCGATGTTGAGGCCCGATGGGGACGGGACGGCCCCAGTTCCAGGCAAGGACCGTCGTCGACAGCGTGAACGCGACAAAGTACAAAAGGAATTGCGCACCCTTCCCCAACAAGAGCTGTCGAGGCTGATTCAGACCTTAGAAGAGGAAATGCACGAGGCCGCAGCGGATTTGAAATTCGAATACGCCGCCAGGCTGCGTGACGAAATCAACGAACTCCGACGAGAGATGCGAGATGCCGGTTGAGGTGCCTGTGTCTTGGCTTCACTAACCTTCGCTCATGTCCGACCGTCTAATTGTTCGCGGGGCACGCGAACACAATCTCAAAAATGTCAGTGTGGATCTGCCCCGCGACAAGATGATCGTGTTCACCGGCTTGTCCGGTTCGGGAAAGTCGTCATTGGCTTTTGACACGATTTACGCCGAGGGGCAGCGCCGTTATGTTGAATCTCTCAGTGCCTATGCCCGACAATTCTTGGGACAAATGGATAAACCCGATGTGGACGTCATTGAAGGGTTGTCGCCGGCGATCTCCATCGACCAGAAATCTGCTAGCCGGAATCCGCGCTCAACGGTGGGGACTATCACCGAGGTCTATGACTACCTCCGCCTCTTGTATGCCCGAATTGGTATTCAGCATTGCCCAAATGACGGAACCCGACTAGCGCGTCAAACGCCCCAGCAAATTGTGGATCGCATACTTACCTTGGCTGAGGGGACGAGATTTCAGGTTCTTGCTCCTGTCGTAAGGGCTCGCAAAGGTGAATACGACACTTTGCTCAATGAATTGGCAGGGCAAGGATTTGTTCGGGCCCGTGTTGACGGCGAAGTTGTCGATATTGCAGAGTTTCTCGGCCGAG
>JBJOFA010000340.1:0-2515 GCA_046049015.1 Actinomycetota bacterium
CAAGGGGAACCCCCAAGCGTCAACTGCCCCCGGGGCTGGAACTGGAGTGCGCACCACCGTGGGAAGATCGGGTGGCCAAATGCGAAGTTTCGCACCAGTGCCGCGTCCGACGATGCCATCGTCGGGCAAATTGTGCCGAGACTGAAACTCCGCGACCGCTACGGCAGTGGCAAGATCAAAGAGCCCTGTTTCGGCTCCGTCCAGAAGTCCGAAGCTTTTCAAAGTTGCCTGCAAACAGAAGATGTCCTCACCAAAACTCCCTACGCCGAGGGGGACACCACTGAGGGTGCATGGTGAGGGATCTCCAACTGAACTTCCGTCAGCGGCTCGTTCTGAATCTCGTGAATCCGAAAGCAAAGAATTGTTATTCTCACCACCCGCTTGGGCTAGCGCGGCAGGAGGCGCAGTCAAACTGCCGGTCCCTTTGATGCCGCCAATTGCCACCGCAACCAAGCCAACACAGAGCGCCAGGCTGATTCCAAGAGCAAACTTTTCGCTCTGATCCTCTCGCTTCATGACTAAATGACATTACACAATTCGAAGTGGCTAGAAGTTGACTAAAACTGTGAATTGGTTATAAAAGTAGGCTTAGCCGAATAGAGAAACTTTGTGAGCCCTCCGGCCACGAATCTATGAGTTAGACGAGCGAGAGTGAATTTTTAATGAGTTCCCGATGGTCGGTAGAAGACATGCCTTCAATGACGGGGCGAACGGTTGTGATCACCGGGGCTAATTCTGGTATCGGATTAGAGACGGCCCGATATTTGGCCGGAGCAGACGCCACCGTAGTTATGGCCTGTCGCAACCGCGAAAAAGCCCAGCAGGCAGTTGAGGACATCCGTAATACGACCAAGCGCGGGGAACTTGTCGTGAGCGATTTGGACTTGTCCAGTCTGGCATCCGTAGCGTCATTTGCTCAGAACTTGTCGTCCATTACTTCCAGCGTTGATGTTCTGATAAACAACGCCGGTGTAATGGCCCTTGATCGTGGCGTGACCGTAGATGGGTTTGAAACGCATTTCGGTATCAATCATCTGGGACATTTTGCACTCACGAATATGGTGCTTCCGCTCCTCGAAAAGGGGGGACAGGGGCGGGTTGTCACCGTGTCCAGCATGGGACATCGTCCTGGCCGTATCGATTTGAACGACCCCATGTACGAGCGGCGTCGATACAGTCGTTGGGGAGCGTACTTTCAAAGCAAATTAGCGAATTTGCTATTCACGCGGGAACTGGATCGTCAATTGCGGCAAGGTCAGTCTTCCACAATTGCCGTGGCGGCTCATCCGGGTACAGCTCGTACTGAACTGGGAAAATTAGGAACCTCAATGACCAACACGATCATGCGACAGTTCACGCCGGTTTTAGTACGTACCGGTGTTGAGGGGGCGATCTCACAAGTACGAGCCGCTGTGGATCAGAACATAAGAGGTGGCGATTTTGTAGGTCCCCGATTTCATATGTTCGGAGACCCGGTGCACGAAATCCCCAGTCGCCGGGCTCGCAACGACGCTGATGCACTACGGCTATGGAATCTCAGTCGGGAGCTCACCCAAACAGATATGCAGTTTTAGTCTGCGTCAGCGAACGCTCACCCTAACGACAATGCCGCGATGGTCGCTTCCTCTGACCTGAACATGGGTGACTTCATGTACGACGATATTTTCGGTGACCAGTGCATGATCAAGACTGACGAAGGGCCGAAGGCGTCGACCGACGGGAAATGTGCTAGCGAACAAGCGCCCCACCCGTAGATGGGCGCTATGTAATCCTCGTCGATAGAGCTGGCGCATCGGACACCGAAACATTGCCTGCAGACAAACAAGGAATGGCATCGGCTCTCAATGACACTTCTCGCGAAATTGGTGGAGCGATTGGCGTTGCACTTTTAGGTTCGATTCTGAGTGCTGGATATCGCAGCAGTGTGGAAGCAAATCTGACCGGAGTTCCTAAGGACACTTTGGAACTTGCCAGCCAAGGTATCGGCGGTGCCTTTGCGGTGGCTGCCATTGTCTTGGCTGCTGGCGTGTTCGTGTATTTAGTTTTTCGGGGCCCACATATCCGCACCATCGAATAGCCCTAGAAACCAAATAGGGCGCCGGCCTCCGAAGAGACCGACGCCCTATGCGTAGGTAAATGGATCAGTCCAGGTCGAAGCGATCCAAGGTCATGACCTTGTCCCAAGCCGCCACGAAGTCCTTCACGAACTTCTTCTTGGCATCGGCGCAGGCGTAAACCTCGGTGAGGGCTCGCAATTGCGAGTTCGAACCAAAGATGAGGTCAGCCCGGCTGGCCTTCCACTTCACTGCACCCGACTTGCGATCCCGACCTTCGAAAGTTTCCTCAGACTTATCCGTAGGCACCCACTGGAGTGACATGTCGGTCAAGGTCGTGAAGAAATCATTCGTCAGGACGCCCGGAGTCTTGGTGAAGACTCCGAGTTCGGACTGCTGGTGATTGGCATTGAGTGCCCGCATGCCGCCTACAAGGACGGTCATTTCAGGGGCACTCAAGG
>JBJOFA010000341.1:0-2510 GCA_046049015.1 Actinomycetota bacterium
TGGTAGGTGAAGCTATTGCTGGAGAAGGCCACCGTGAAATTGCCCCAGTCGCGGACTCGATAGAAGCGTTTGGGCTGTGTGTTCGGGTGTGTGCCGGTTTGCGTGCCGTTGTCAGTCCACGTCATGGCCGAGGGGAGTGGAACTCATGAAGTGTTCGTCTTCACTCCCAGTCACACGGCGCGACTTGATTCATTTTCCGATGAAACCTGTGCCGAATTGATGTTGATGTTGAAGCGGCGCCTTCTCGAGCACGCTTCAACGGACAACATTCGCTACACCCAAGCCATCGTCAACCATGGGCGTGAAGCCGGCGCATCGCTGGCCCATCCGCATGGTCAGCTTCTCGGACTGCCCTTTGTCCCCGGCGAAATTCTGGATGAAGAGCGAGCCTTTGTGCGCTTCGAAGGCGGTTGTATTTTGTGCGCCACCGTGGAAGCCGAGATGGTGTCTGGTGAACGAGTTGTGTTGGTCACCGACGACGCAATCGCTGTTTGTCCGTGGTGGAGCGGATCTCCCTACGAGATCCTCATCATCCCTCGCCATCACGATATGCATCTGCCCGATTCCAATGACGAAGTCCTGGCCGCAGTCGGCCGTATCACTCGTGACGCCTTGAGAAATCTGAATGCCCTGTTTACCGACGTGGCCTTCAACTTGGTCTTCCACACCGCCCCCCACCATCACAATGGATCGTTCCATTGGCACATTCATCTCTTCCCCAAACTGACCACTGTGGCTGGCTTTGAGAGGGGTACGGGGGTCATGATCAACATCGTTCCTCCCGAACAAGCTGCTGCAGAATTGCGCCAAGTAGGCGCGACGTCCACTTCTGGGTAACACTGTCGGCATGAGCCGAATAACCGTTTCCATCGAATTAGAGGCCCCACCGGCCCGAGTCTGGGACGTGGTTGAGCCAATTGAACGCCATGTGGACTGGATGGCCGATGCGGTAGCCATTCGATTCCATGGAGATCAACAGCGTGGCGTTGGCACTCGTTTTGCTTGCGACACCAAAGTTGGTCCCATCAAATTGACCGACCAAATGGAAATCACCGAATGGATTCCCAATGAGGCCATGGGCGTCACCCACACCGGGTTAGTCACCGGAACCGGAATCTTTACCTTGGCCCCGTTAAACGATGGTCAACGAACCAAGTTCACCTGGAGCGAAGAACTCAAATTCCCTTGGTGGCTCGGCGGGCGAATCGGCGAGGTCATTGGCGGGGGACTGGTCATGAAAGCAATCTGGCGACGCAACCTGAAAAAATTGAAGAAATTGGTCGAATCGTGACCCAATCAATCCAGGGTGACGCAAGCCACGGAATGAAAGCTAATCAGAAAGGTTGATCTCTGTATGGCTCAGAGCACCACTCCCACTTCGCTGACTATTCCCACCGATCTCGGCATTGATCCTGCAGTTCGTCAAGACATAACCGACGGGTTGTCTCGCCTCCTTGCTGACACCTACACGTTGTATTTGAAAACGCATAACTATCACTGGAACGTGACTGGGCCAATGTTTCAAACTTTGCACCTGATGTTTGAAACTCAATACAACGAATTGGCCTTGGCGGTAGATCTCATTGCTGAACGTATTCGGGCACTTGGAGCCAAGGCCCCCGGCAGTTACGCAGAGTTTTCCCGGCTTACCAGTATCGGCGAAGGTCCGGAGAAGCCATCAGCCAAAGTCATGATTCAGGAATTGGTGATAGGCCAAGAAACTGTGGTTCGCACTGCTCGTTCAATGTTTGCTACAGCATCTGAGGCTCATGATGAACCAACTGCAGATCTCTTGACTCAGCGCATGCAGATTCATGAAAAGACGGCCTGGATGTTGCGCAGTCTCCTCGAGGAAGACTGATCTAGATCTGTCGCAGCAGTGCCGTAGTGGCCGCCCCGAGGATGATGACCACTATCAACGGCGCTTGACGCCAAGCGGCCACAATGGCCACGGCAATACCCGCAGCACGCGCATCAATAACGATGTCCTGACCCTGAGTCATGGTGTCCTTGATAATCAAGGCACTAATAACCGCCGCAGGTATCAAGGCCAGACAACGCTCGAATTGAGCTGGAAGCGTTCGACCGCCAAGGATCACCAAACCGGTGAATTTGAAGGCGTAGGCCCCGACGGCGAGCGCCAAAATCAACCACCAACTCACGTTTCACCCCGAATTATGGACGGACTCGAAACTGGTTCTTGTAGACCCACGAAAACACCGATCACCGATAGCAAAATCGGGACTCCCACCGGAGTAAAAGGAACGGTGATCAAACACACGGCAGCTCCAATACCAGCGGCCAATCGAGCCGAAGGTTCGCGCAATAACGGCCACACCATGGCCACGAACCCTGCGGGAAAAGCAACGTCCAGTCCAAAGGTGGTTGGATCAATTGCCGTTCCAGCCAGAGCCCCAATGAGAGTGCCCAGATTCCAACACAAATACAACGCCCCGCCTGTCAGCCAAAAAGCAATTTGCTGGGCTCGGCGATCGCTCTGAGCCACACTC
>JBJOFA010000342.1:0-2509 GCA_046049015.1 Actinomycetota bacterium
TTCGATCTTCTCTGGCAAGAGCAGCGAGAGTTGCTATCACAACATTCTCGGCATCAACCTCGAAATGGTAACGGAGTGCCTCTCGGGTGTCACTTCTTCCCATTCCATCTGTTCCCAGTGGTACGAATTGTCGATCAGGTATGAACCGGGCAACTTGTTCCGGAATGATTTTCATGAAATCTGACACCGCAATAATTGGGCCTTCCTGGCCACCGAGAGCTTTTCTGACCCGAGGCACAACGGGGTCCCCTTCTGGATTGAGTCGAGTCAAACGTTCAGCGGCGAGTGCATCTTCTCGCAGAGTTTTGTACGACGTTGCCGACCAGACATCTACCGAAATACCGTGCTCTTTGGAGAGAATTTCAGCAGCAGTTGTTACAGCAGTATGTGCAGTTCCGCTGAAAAGAAGTGTTGCACGAGGGGCGCTTTCTGACTCTCCTTGATATGAGTTCCAATGATAGAGACCAGAGACGATGTCATTGTCGGAGACTTTTAGTGGTTGAGTGGGCATCGGGTAATTTTCGTTGTACAAAGTCAGGTAATAGAAGACATCGGAGTCCGTCTCACCGTTTGGCCCGGGTTCGTTTCCGTACATTCGATTCAATCCATGACGAATTATGGCGGCGACTTCAAAAGCGAACGAAGGGTCATATGCCTGGCAGGCGGGAACAGTCGACGCTAAAACGAGACTGTGCCCATCCTGATGCTGCAAGCCTTCGCCGAGCAATGTGGTTCGTCCCGCAGTGGCGCCAAGGAGAAACCCTCGCGCCCTGCTGTCTGCTGCTTGCCAAATGAGGTCTCCGACCCGTTGAAAGCCGAACATTGAATAGAAGGTGTAGAACGGAACCATCGGAACACCTCGAGATGCGTATGACGTTCCAGCGGCGATAAAGCTGCTCATAGAGCCAGCTTCAGTGATGCCTTCTTCTAAAATTTGACCGTCGGCTGATTCAACGTA
Organism: Actinomycetota bacterium; assembly: GCA_046049015.1. Lineage (GTDB taxonomy): Bacteria > Actinomycetota > Acidimicrobiia > Acidimicrobiales > Ilumatobacteraceae > Casp-actino8. The sequence continues at coordinate 959 of JBJOFA010000342.1, forward strand.
GGACAAGAGCATTTCATGATCGACAGGTTCGTATTTCTGACCTTGTGAGGCATAGATCTTCAATTCCGGAAATAATGAATCCATCCCAAAGGTCCGAGCCTCATCAGGAATAATCGGCACAACTCGGCGACCAAACTTTTCATCGCGGGCCAAATTGCGCAAAAGCCTTGTGAAGCTCATCGTGGTGCTGACGGCCTGAGAACCTGAGCCTGCAGCGAACTCTTGAAATACAGAATCTTTTGGCAGTTCCAGAGGGCGACGGACTTCAACCGTGCGCTTAGGAAGAGATCCGCCCAATGACCGACGGCGTTCCATCAAATACTGGTATTCAATTGAACCCTTGCTGGGTTTGAAGTAGGGAGGGAGATCACCCTCGAATGCAGAGTCTGGGATTTCATCCTGCAAGTTGAGTCGGTCTCGTAGAGTACGTAATTGCTCAGCAGTCATCTTTTTGATCTGATGGGTTGCATTACGGCCTTCAATATCTGGTCCCAGAGTCCAGCCTTTGATGGTCTTACACAAAATGACCGTGGGCCTTCCGGTGCCCAGGTTCTGCACTGCGGCGCGATACGCGGCATATAGCTTGCGGTAGTCGTGACCACCTCGAGGAAGATTCCGCAGATCATCATCGGAAAGATGGGCAACCATCTGACGTAGTCGTGGGTCAGGGCCAAAGAAGTTCTCTCGGATGTAGTTGCCGGTCTCGACGGAGTAGCGCTGAAATTGTCCGTCGACTGTTGTGTTCATTTGATTGAGGAGTGCCCCATCTTTGTCTTGGGCCAAGAGGCTGTCCCATTTTGAACCCCATATAACTTTGATGACGTTCCAGCCAGCACCGCGAAAGACTGCTTCCAATTCCTGAATAATTTTGCCGTTGCCACGTACTGGCCCGTCTAGGCGTTGAAGATTGCAGTTCACGACGAACACCAAATTGTCTAGTTGCTCGCGCGCTGCAAGGCTGAGGGCACCAAGTGTTTCTGGCTCATCTGTTTCACCATCACCAAGAAACGCCCAAACGCGACTATTGCTGGTGTCGTCCAACTCACGATTCAACAGATAACGATTGAAACGCGCTTGATAGATAGCAGTGATAGGTCCAAGGCCCATGCTGACTGTGGGGTACTCCCAAAAGTCGGGCATCAATCGGCGATGCGGATAACTCGACAAGCCACGACCTTCGCGACCGATTTCGCGACGGAAATGATCGAGATCGTCCTCGCTCAAGCGACCCTCGAGATAGGCCCGGGCATAGATACCCGGAGCGGCATGGCCCTGGATATAAATCTGATCACCAGCAGTACCGTTGTCTTTACCGTGAAAAAAGTGGTTGAAACCGATCTCGTAAAGGCTCGCTGAGCTAGCGAAGGTAGAGAGATGTCCTCCGATGCCGTCAGCAAATTTATTGGCTCGCACCACCATGACTGCAGCGTTCCAACGGATGAAGGCACGAATACGGCGCTCAATATGTTCGTCACCGGGGAACCAGGGCTCGAATTCCCGCGGAATCGTATTGACGTAGGGCGTGCTGACCGTAGCCGGAAAACTGACCTG
>JBJOFA010000343.1:0-2506 GCA_046049015.1 Actinomycetota bacterium
GAATTCAGCGGGTCGGGTGCTGTTAGCGAGGATGCCACCCACAGTTCCCGCCACCAAGAGCACGTACTCGGGACGGTGCTCATGAAACCAAGTGTTCACCGCTCCCTGGTCACGTAAATCCAATTCCTCGCGCCCGGCTACCAAGATATTGGTAAAGCCACCTTGCTCCAGCCGACGCATGATGGCACTTCCCACCAAACCGCGATGACCAGCGACGAAAATGCGGGCATCTTTTGGTATTGCTCGGAACATCACATCACCTCTGTTCGCAGGCTATCGCTGAGCTATGAAACAGGTCAGTCGACAAGAGCCTGATGGACCAGTTGTTTGAGTTGACTGCGCAAGGGATGAGTACTCGAGGGCATCAACTGAGTCATGAAGACCACCGTGAGATCCTCTACGGGATCCACCATGAACCACGTACTAGCCGCGCCACCCCAGCCAAAGTCTCCCACTGAGCCCGGAGTCTTACTGGCGACCGGGTCAATCGTGACACTGACGCCAAGACCAAAGCCAATGCCGTCATAAGACGTTTCCGCAAACAGCGGACGACCAAAAGCGGTGAGATCAGCATGTCCCGGAAGATGATTACTGGCCATGAAATTGACCGTTCGCGGTGACAACAGGCGATTCCCTCCCAGTTCACCACCACGTCTAAGCATCTCGGCAAAGCGCACGTAATCATCCTTGGTAGCAACCAGACCGCCACCGCCACCATCGGCCGCGGGATCTTTACGTGCTCCACGATCAGCTCCGTCTGCCCGGACCGCTTTCAAATCCTTCGGATGAGCGCCGTATAAAGCAGCGAGACGATCGCCTTTGTCTGAAGGGACAAAAAATGCAGTATCGGTCATGCCCAAGGGTCCGAAAATTCTTGACTGCATGAAATCCCGCAGTCGTTGCCCGCTCAATACTTCGATCACTCGGCCGAGCACATCGAGAGATACTGAGTAATTCCACTCGCTGCCCGGTTGAAAAAGCAACGGTTGTCGAGACAGGAGTTCACAAACTCCAGCAAGATCTAAATCGGCTGGAAATCCCCATTCCAAACCGGCTCGTCGGTAGATCTCGTCAACTGGATGCGAATACATAAAGCCATAAGTGAGTCCTGCCGTATGAGAGAAGAGATGCCACATCTCCATGGGCTCGGTCTGAGGACCAAGCACTGGCTTGACAAAAGTGCCACCATTCCAGACTTTGGTTTCTGCGAATTCAGGAAGGAATTTGGAAACCGGATCGCGCATCTCAAAGAGACCCTCTTCCCACAACATGAGCGCCGCTACTGCTGTTATGGGCTTGGTCATGGAATAGATCCGCCAGATGGTGTCGTCAGCGACGGATACCCCGTTTTCGCGATCCGCTAGTCCACAGTTGCTGTTATGAGCCACCTTGCCATCGCGGGTCACGACAACTTGCCATCCAGTGAGAAGTGAGTTGTCGATGTAACGGGCGAAGTGTTTATCGATACGAGCCAATCGTGCGGCATCCATTCCAACTTCACTTGGCTCCACTCTTTCGAGTCCGGCCAGCGGCGTTTCAGCAGATCGTGCTTGGGCAGTCATGGCGCAAACCTAATGGCGAGAATGTGCAGCGATGATCATGACGATTCAAGAATCAGGACAGATGTACCGACCACTGGTCACACTGCGATTCGAACAAGGTTGAAAAATCAACAACCCGGAGGCGAGCGGTGAAGCTCGAGCCGACCGGGTTGTTGGTGCCGCTGGCGGGTGCGGCAAAGAGAACTTTACACATTTCAATAGTTCTGAGAAAACTTAACGAACAAAAAATATGTGGAACCTAGACTTAGGAATCCCCTGCTAGTTCATGCAGAGTCCCTGACAAAAGTTGGGCAAATACCCAGTTGGCACCCTCAGGTAGAGGGTGACTGAGCAGCAATCTCAGCCCGAACTTCGTCCATATCCAGGGCCAAAGCCTTGCCGACTAGGTCCTCGAGGGCGTGTTCGGGCAGGGCACCGGGCTGGTTGTACAAAAGAACACCTTGTCTAAAGATCATCAAGGTCGGGATGGACTGAATACCGAAGGACCCGGCAAGAGCCTGTTCGGCCTCGGTGTCCACCTTCCCAAAGACAACTTCGGGATTTTTGGCCGCCACAGATTCAAAGATGGGGGCAAATTGGCGGCAGGGTCCGCACCAGGCAGCCCAAAAATCCACAATCACCAGGTCATTTGATGACACGGTCTCTTCAAAATTGCCGACTGATAATTCCACTGCTGCGCCCATGGCACGTCCTTTCAAATAACGACCCCACCGATAACAAGAAGAAGTGGGCTCACATTCCCGAAATCATGATTCAATTGCCGTGAGCCCGTCAGCAGGCCAACCAGGCTGACATCTGAATCTGTTGCACTCAGTTCCAGCAGTGGGTAGCGTGCGGTACGTGAATCGTTTGATCGGCCTCCTCCTTATGTAAGGCGAACGCCTCATATTGCGTTCGCCCAGCCCCGTGCGCCCTAGCGCCGGGGTTTTTTTATTTCCCGAATG
>JBJOFA010000344.1:0-2505 GCA_046049015.1 Actinomycetota bacterium
TGGTTCGCAGCCCAGTTGGCCACCTTGCGTGACAACCAGGTTCCGATCATCTCGTGGTCCCTCCCCGAGGCCTACGAGCCCGGTGATGGCATTTCGGTGAACCTACTGAGTGATGACGACTACTACTTCTACGGTGTTTTGATGGCTGACTATGCCGCAGCAAATACTGTGAACAAGAAGATTCAGTTCGTCGGTCTTCCAGTCTTCCCGGTGTTGTCCACCGTTCAGAAGGGCTTCCAGGATGAAATCGCCAAGGCTTGCCCCGATTGCTCGGTTGAGATCCTTGAAGTTGCATTAGCCGATCTCGGCACCAACCTGCCAGGCACCATCGTTTCCCTTCTCCAGAGTGATCCGGAATTGGACATGATCGTCTATGCCTTTGGTGGAATGCTCTTCGGTGTTCCGGACGCCTTGGCTTCTGCAGGTCTGATCGATCAGGCCAAGGCAGTTTCTCAGGCCGGTGGACCGCTGAACTTTGGTTTCATTGTCAATGGTCAGCACCAGGTTGCTGAGGTCGGTTTAGCCTCTGAACTTCTCGGATGGCGTGCGGTGGATGCGGCAATTCGTGTTCTCTTGGGCAGTGGACCGGGACGAGCCGAGGTTCGACCTGAAGCTGTGATCGACGGTCGCCCCGACATTTTGGCTGGCGGTCTTCCCTTGCAGATCCTGGAAGCCGACTCCATTGCCGATGCCAGCGCGTTGTGGCCCGGCGTTGAAGGATTCCAAGACAAGTTCACGGCCCTCTGGGGTCTGTGATTTCGGTTATCGATCGGGACGTGTCTGTTTCAATGGACTGTCTGGGTCGGTTGACCTCTAAAACTCAAACGTGGTTTCGTGACAGCATGATTTCATGAAGATCGAGACCGAAGTACAAGAGGGGACCAGCGGAAACGCTGGTCCCCTCGTTCTTGATATTCGCGACCTCTCTAAGACTTACCCCGGTCAGGTCGCACTCAACCATGCTTCACTTCAAGTACGTCCCGGAGAAGTGCACGCCCTAGTTGGTCAAAACGGCTCGGGTAAGAGCACCATGATCAAGTTGCTCGGGGGCTACGTCAAAGCCGACCATGGCGGAGATGTTCGCCTTCTTGGTCGCAATGTTGATTTGTGGTCATTACCTCAAGAACAACGAAAACTCATTCGTATCGTTCATCAAGACCTTGGTTTGGTCCCCACGTTGTCGACGGTGGAAAACCTGGGCTTGGGCCGAGGTTTCGCCCGAGGTTTCGCCGGACGTCTCCTCTGGCGGCGCGAAGTGCGACGGGCTCAAGATCTGCTCTTGCGGTTCGGTCTGGCTCCCGATGTTCGCCAACCCGTCGGTCAATTATCTGCCGCCGAACGTGCCGCAGTGGCCATCGTTCGCGCTTTACAGGATTGGGAATCGGGGACCACTGGACTTCTCATTCTTGATGAACCAACTGCTTCTTTGAACCGGGGCGAAGTAGACGCCCTCTTTCGCGAAGTGCGACGCGTCGCCGAACTTGGAATTGGAGTCTTATTTGTCAGTCATGCCCTCGATGAGGTACTCGAACTGGCCGATCGCGTGACTGTGTTGCGTGACGGAAATGTCGTGGCTGCCGGCGTTGATGCTGCAACTCTCGATACTTCCTCTCTGGTCGAATTGATCGTTGGGCGCAAAGCATCCGATCTCTATCCGACCATTCGTCCTGAAGTCGGCAAAGAATTGCTTGAAGCCGAAATGATTTTTGGCATCACCTTGCGCGGCCTCACTTTCAAGCTGTACACCGGCGAAATATTGGGCTTCGCCGGCCTAGTGGGCTCAGGACGAGAAGAAATTGCCAGATCACTTTTTGGAGCAACGCCCCGATTCGCAGGCAAAGTCCTCTTGCGGAAAAGAAAAGTCTTTGCTTCACCGCGAGATTCCATCCAAGCTGGATTAGCGCTGGTTCCCGCCGATCGCAAGGCCGCCGGACTTGACCCCCAAGAACGACTGGTTGAACATGTTCCTCTTCCTCGGCTCGGCTCGTCTCAAGGCCGGCTTCGTTTACGACACCGTCATCTTCGCCGTGACGTCGCCCAATGGGTGCAGCAACTTGACGTACAACCCCCAATTCTCGGACGTCGTATGGAAAAGTTCAGCGGAGGAAACCAGCAAAAGGCTGTTCTCGCCCGTTGGCTTCGCACCGAACCTAAGGTTCTCTTACTGGATGAGCCCACTCAGGGCGTTGATGTTGGCGCTAAGGCCGCTATTTATCAGCAGATCACCGATGCTGCCTCACGAGGTCTTGGTGTCATCATTGCTTCGTCAGATGCCGAGGAGTTAGTGCATCTGTGTCATCGGGTACTTGTCATGCGCAGTGGAGGAATCGCCGCAGAGTTAACTGGCCCAACGCTCACTGAGGAGCGCCTGATTGCTGAGATGCTTGGAGCCACCTCTCACCGCAAAAATATGCGCAGCAACTTGGACCCGATTACGTTCAAAGTCATCAGAGATTCACGCGATGCCATCACGGTTACTCCAAGCGATGGCACCGATCTCCCCCG
>JBJOFA010000345.1:0-3192 GCA_046049015.1 Actinomycetota bacterium
CTGAAAGAAAGTGGCTATTTTCCGGAGATTTCATTATTTGGAATTTTCCCAACGCCGGCAATCCGCAAAAGGTGCAGCGCTATCCCCGTGAGTGGGCCGCGGCTCTGCGCAAAATGAGTGCCGTCGGACCCGAGTTACTGATTCCGGCCCACGGGTTGCCCATCGAAGGTCGGGACCGCATTGCCCGTGTTCTCGATGAAATAGCCACTGCTCTCGAAGATTTAGAAAACGCGGTCCTCGCCATGATGAACGCCGGAGAGACCTTGGATGCCATCGTGCATACCGTGCGAGTCCCCGACGATACGTTGGCCAAACCGTATCTTCGCCCCTTTTACGACGAGCCAGAGTTCGTTATTCGCAATATCTGGCGTCGATACGGCGGCTGGTGGGACGGAGCGCCGTCACGTCTCAAACCGTCGCCTGATGCCCAGTTGGCAACGGCCATCGCTGAACTCGCCGGCGGAGCGCAGCGTCTCATCGAACGGGCTGAACAAGCCCAGGACGCTGGGGATGTGCGCCTTGCCAGCCACCTGGCCGATCTGGCGGCATGGGCTGCTCCCGATGACGCAGCCATTCATGAAGTGCGGGCTCGGCTGTACATCGCTCGTCGGAAAACTGAAACGTCACTGATGGCCAAGGGCATCTTCTTGGGCGCTGCTAAAGAATCCCAAGCCGTTGTTGACGGATTAGCGAATAACTGAGGAACAATGCATCACGTCAAATTTGGCTCCACCGGTCTCAAGGTTTCCCGTTTGTGCTTGGGCACGATGACCTTCGGATACCAATGCGATGAAGATGTGTCGCGATCCATCATGGACGCTTCCTTTGAAGCTGGCATTGATTTCATCGATACTGCGGATGTGTATCCCCTTGGGGCTCCACCCGACTTATTCGGCCGAACCGAAGAAATTGTCGGCCGCTGGCTGCAAGGCCGGCGCGATGATTTCATCCTGGCTACTAAGTGCTTTTTCCCGACAGGCCCCAAACCCTGGAATAGCGGAAACTCCCGACACAACATCATGCGCTCCGTCGAGGCTTCCCTGCGGCGCCTCGGCACCGACTACATCGATCTGTACCAAGTGCACTCCTGGGATACGGAGACGCCGATCGATGAGACCATGTCAGCCCTTGACGACTTGGTTCGTTCCGGCAAGGTGCGATATCTGGGATGCTCAAACTTTCTGGCTTACCAGTTAGCTCGCGCAATCGGGCGAAGTGAAGTTCTGATGACGGCTCGCTTCGATTCAGTGCAACCGCGGTACAACATGCTCTTTCGGGAAAACGAACGGGAACTCTTTCCTCTTTGCGAAGAAGAAAATGTGGCGGTCATCCCCTACAACCCTCTTGCCGGAGGGTTCCTGAGTGGGAAACACACCCGAGGTGAACCTACAGCTGGAGGTCGTTTCACGCTTGGTTACGCCGCCGGGCGATATCAGGAACGGTATTGGCACGATCGCATGTTCGACACCGTTGATACCTTGCGCACTCTGGCTGCCGAAGCCGGAGTCTCACTTCCAACTCTGGCCCTCCAATGGGTGCTGGCCAACCCGGTCATCACTGCACCAATCATTGGTGCCAGCCGACCCGATCAACTCGTCGATGTCGTGGCCGCCGTTGGATCGCCAATTGATCCCGAACTGAAACAGCGCATCGATACGTTGACCTACGAATACCGTTTCGGCGACAATGCTCGCTGAGGATAATCCACAGCATCACGGTGCTGAAAGAACACCAGAACTTAATTCGAGAACGTGATCCGATCGGCACTTATATAAAACCCTGAGCTCGCTCCGTTACGACCGACAACTCGAATCCGCAAATAAAAGGTGCCTGATTGCGGAAAAGAAACCGTGCTAACGAATGTGCCTATTGATCCAAAAGTAGTGCTTGATCGATATTGGTCTTTCGGTGAATCAATCAACGTCCACGGCCCAGTAGGACTTTGACTGTATTCGAGTTGAACGGTCCCGCGATCGTTGCCCATTTTGGCAAGCATGGAAACCGAATAGGTGCCCGCGGAGGGAACTGGCAGCGCAAATGTGATGAAATCTCCAACGGAATTTGCCCGATAAAGGACACTCTTGCCTCCCGATGCTGCAGAGTCATTCTTGATTCCTGAACTGTCCCCTGAAGTGCGCTCAATAGAAGTATTTTCGAACTCAATCGAAAACGTGGAAGAGGTTGGGGGAACAAAGTTGTAGGTAGCGGATGTGACCGCACTATCGACTAATCCGGACAAGGTTGCGATGGCCTTGACTGTTATGGACGATGAAACTGTGAATGGACCGGTGTAGGTGAGTCCATTAGATGAAGAGGGTGTCGAACCGTCGGTCGAGTAGCGAATAATCGCCCCCGGGGTTGAAGACGACAGGTACCACCGGGCGGACTAAATGTCGGTGGAGCCGCCGAAGCACCTGGACGATCCAAAATACGTAACTTTGAACCGGATCCGGCTTCCCGCGATGCAATACGCAATCCAGCCGATTGGGTGTCACCAGTGGTTCTTTCTGGCAGTTTTGTATCCCATCGGTGATCTTGCACTACGAGAAACGAAGCAAAACCGTCGTTTTGGGATTTCACGAATTCTGTGACATCAATGAGGCGCTCGCTCACCGCAGTACCAGACGCTGTAACTTGTCCCAAAATCTTTGTGGTCGTACCTTGACCCGTGACGACGTTGAAATTAATTGTGTTTCCGTTACCAACTCTTTGGCGCAGGACCGTATTCATGAGTGCGAAGGTCACTGAAGATTCGCTCCAAGAATCACTGGTGATTCCATAGATATGGCCCTGAACAACGGCGCTCCCGGCACTTGCCGACAGCGGCATCGATAGCAGTACCCGTTGCCCGGCAGTCCAGGAGGTCGGTATCGCGAAACGTAGGAGGGCCAATTTACGACCTGTCGCCGTCCCATCAGCGCGTACTTCAAGAACCGAGGAACTTCCGTTTGAAGTTGAGCGAAGACTTCCATCGGCAAGCGTGGCGTCAGCATGTACGGCAACATCGCGCGCACTCGACAATGTTGTGTGAATCGACACCAACCAGACGGATTGGGCCGGCATTGCGGAAGCGGGGACCCTGCCTGTTGATACCGCCGACTGCCGGACGATTCCACCGCGAATATTCGCGCTCACTTCCTTGACGGTCACAAGACTTCCGTCGGGAACGCCAAGAGCAGCAACGTCAATGTC
>JBJOFA010000346.1:0-2832 GCA_046049015.1 Actinomycetota bacterium
GAAGGACGCTTCCTCATCGAATTGGATATGGCCGGCGTCGATGAAGCCACATGGAACCGCATTTTCTTGGACGCAGTGTTCTTCAGCTTGTTCGAAGATCCGTCCGTTCCTGCTCCGACCTGATTCAAGATTCCCCTGAGTCAGGATTTTTTCGAGGAAATCTTCTTTTGCAGGGCGGCGATCCGCTCCGCAAACCAGGGTTGCCGCGTACTCCACAATTGCGGCGTGAGTTCACGATCTACGGCCTCTGGATGATTGTCGATATCGGCCATGGCCTGCACGGTCTTTTTCGTCTCGATCACTAACTCTCGTGGCGCTGATGCCGCTCGAGCCGCCATCGCTTGAGCCGTGGCCATCAGTTCATCATCAGCCACACAGCGGTGCACCACACCAGTACGTTCGGCTTCGGCGCCATCCATGATTTCGCCAAATACCACGGCGGCCATGGCCGTTTGCGGTCCGGCGATTCGCCGCAACATCCAGGTGTGCCCACCGCCGGGATGAATGCCAATCTGCAAAAAGCGCGTATCAAACTTCGCACTGCGACCGGCAATGCGCACATCACAGCCAAGAGCCAGGTTCATTCCCGCACCAACCGCAGCACCATTCACCGCCGCGAGCGTGGGTAGCGGACTGCGAGCAATCCGCAAAAACCCCTCGTAGATACGACCCAAACTTTCCCCACTGCTCTCTTGCAGGTTGCCAAGATTGGCTCCGGCACAAAACGCTGGGGCTGTTCCGGTGACAATCAGGGCACCAATGGATGCATCACTTTCAATTCGGTCCATGGCGGCCGAGATCTCGTTCACCATGGGGGCAGTCAACGTGTTGCGCTCACCGGGATTGTTCAAGGTGAGGGTGGCCACACCGTCGAGAACAGAAACCAAAACCAAAGAGTCAGAAGTAGTCACCTGTTCATCCTGTCAGGTTTGATGCTCGGTCATCTACAGTGCGCTCATGACGACTCATGCCCCTGACGGTTCGATCGCTCGACCCAGTCGACCAGCCGCCACCGTGGTCCTCACCCGTGAGAGCCAGAAATCGTCCTGCGGTGTGGAGGCCTTGTTGTTGCGACGTTCTGATGTTGGCGCCTTTGCCGGCATGTGGGTTTTTCCGGGGGGTCGGGTCGACGATGCCGATGACGGACACGACGAAATGTCTCGGGCGGCCTCAGCGGCGGTACGCGAAGCAGCCGAAGAAGTATCGGCTCGGGTGGCTCGCGAATCTTTGGTGACCTGGAGCCATTGGACTCCCCCAGCCAATGCCCCGGCTCGCTTCACCACCTGGTTTTTCGTAGCCCCTTGGGATGGCGGAGAGATCGCCATTGATGGCCACGAAATTGTGGACCACGCCTGGATGGCCCCCGAAGAGGCCCTGCAGGCTGGGCTCCCCATGGCCCCACCAACCATCGTGACCTTGCATGAAATGTTGGAAGCGGGCAGTGCGGAATCAATCTGGCGAGGACGCACCACACCCCCGGCTTACGTGACGCGTCCCGCTATGACGCAGGACGGTATTGCCGTGTTGTTGTGGCAAGGCGATGCCGGATACGACAGCGGCGACGCCAATCTGGATGGGCCTCGTAACCGCTTGATCATGCCCGAGGGCTTTGGCAGCCCGGTATTTCAGTACCTCCGTTCGTCGTAAGTTCACAATTCTGAGGGTCTTGCGCTGATACTGCCCCGACCTACACCACTAACGTCAGGGCTAATGCTTGACCATGTGTTCACCGATGTCATCAGCGCCCTGCGCGATGCCTTTGAACGCGCCTTCCTCGAGCGCCAAGCGTTCGAAGAACACTTTCAAGCCGATGTGCTGTTGGGCGATTTGAGTTGGGAGACCAGTTACGGACTCCCCGGTGAAGGACAACCGCCACGGGTGTTGGCGCACATCACCTTTGATTGGCCCTCGGCCAGCCAAACTGCCTACCGCAAGTGGTACACCAACTTTGAAATCGCCGAACAACCGGCCATCGAAATGGAAATCACCTTGCGCATTCAGCGCATCAAGGAAATTCCCGCCCTAGATGCCGTCCGTACCGTGACCCCACTGACTAGTCCCCTCATTGGTGATGGTTGTTTAGAACGCGTCGCCATCACCATTGAAACCACCTACGGACAAGACGACGATCCCCCCGAGCACGCCGTTGAGACCACCTATGAGGGCCTCTATGAATTGAGCGAAGAGTTATTAGCCGATGGGGCTAGCACGGTTCTCGATGATCATTTTGGGGCTTTGGGTGGATGGATTGCTGCCACGTTGGTGAAGTTGGCTGATAACTTTCACAACAGAAACTTTCAAACCCAAAACTTCTAATTAACGAATCGAGCGATATGGCCTTGCGCACTGCTGCTGACAGCGTGGTTCTTCTCGACGTCGAAGACCGCGTCGCCACAGTGACTTTGAATCGACCCGATGCTCGTAATGCTTTGTCATCTGAAGTACTGCGTCTGCTTCCGGAATATCTCATCCAGGCCAATGACGACGATGACGTCGATGTCGTCATTCTCACTGGCAGTGATCCGGCATTTTGCGCCGGCTTGGACTTGAAAGAACTGGGATCAACCGGAGGCAATATCGGAGCGAGCGCCCCGCGCCCCCAATCGGCCAGCGCCAGTGATCATCCCCGTCGCGGACCATTTCCGTCCATGGATAAACCAGTTATCGGCGCAGTCAATGGGGTGGCCATTACCGGTGGGTTCGAACTGGCCTTGAATTGTGATTTTCTCATTGCCTCTGAACGCGCCAAATTCGGCGATACCCATGCTCGAGTCGGCGTGATGCCGGGCTGGGGTTTGACGGTGCTGTTGCCCCAAGCAATTGGAGTGCGTC
>JBJOFA010000347.1:0-3546 GCA_046049015.1 Actinomycetota bacterium
AACTGAAAACCGATGACATTGTGAAGCACGTCATCTTCACCACAGCCCATGCATACTTACTGTTCTTCTCCAATAGGGGCCGGGTATATCGACTACGGGCCCATGAGTTGCCGGAGCGAGAACGCGCCGCGAAGGGTGTGCCGATTGTGAACTTGCTTCCCCTGCAATTGGGCGAAACAATCGAAGCCATCATTGATGCTCGAGTATTCGACGCTGAGCGATATTTGTTCTTCGCCACAAAACTCGGGGTAGTGAAGAAGACTTCCTTCAATGAGTACGACAACTCTCGACGCGATGGTCTCATTGCTTTGAACTTGCGTGACGGCGATGAATTAGTGCGAGTCATTGAGACCAGCGGCACCGAGGACATCTTCATGGTGAGCGCCAGTGGTATGACTATTCGCTTCTCAGAAACTGAGGTTCGCCCCATGGGACGAGCTGCTGCTGGAGTGCGAGGCATGAAGTTGCGCGCCGAAGACAAAGTAGTGAGCGTGGATGTTGCTCGCGATGATGCAGCCATCCTCATGGTGACTGAAGCGGGATACGGCAAACGCACTCAATTGGACAAATTCCGACCTCAAACTCGCGGCGGACTTGGGGTGCGCGGTATTCAGATCAAAGAAAAGAAGGGTGCAGTTGTGTCGGCCTTCATGGCTGGGATTGAGGATGAGATCGTGGTCATGACCTCGGGAGGGGCCACAATTCGCACCGACGTTCGCAATATCTCTTCACAGGGACGCACCGCAACGGGTGTTCGGGTGATGACTGTTGACAGTGGGCAGGCCGTCACCTCGGTAGCGCTCATCATTGCTTCTGACGACGAGTGACCCGAAGATTTCGGGGCCTTGATCAAGGTCTTGATCAGGGCAGTATCACGCCCCTCATGATGGCCGTGGTGGCCCTTGCGTTGGGCGCTTCTTCAGTCACGGCCCGAATAGGCCGGATTTACCTTGAGCGGGCGCGGGTCGAAGCCGTTGCTGATGCTGTTGCGTTAGCCATGGCCAACGGTGACGAGAATTTGGGACTCGCCGTCGCTGAAAGCAATCAGGTTCGGATTACCAATCAGGTAATTTCCGGGGAGCCCACTTCAGGTTTTGAGGCGTTGGTGACGGTAGTAAGTGAGCGCTTTCCCGGAGAGAGGTATCAGGGGACAGCGCGAGCATCGACGAAACCATGATCATCTGATACCCGAGACCGCGGTAGGTGTTCTACGCTGAAGACGTGGCTGACTCAGACGATCCCTTGTTCATCGTTCCTGCAGTCATTCCCGATGACCCACCCGGGCCGCCATCTTCGGCGCCCAAAGAGTCAGTCAAAGAAAAGCTCACGGAGCGACCTTCTCTCAAAAAGCCGCCAGGTGCTACGCCGCAAGTCGTGGCTGTGCCCCAAACTGAACAAGTTTCTCAGCCGAGCACTGGGGAGCCCGTCAAACGAACCATTCGTTTTGAGCGACCGACGGTTCGCAGGACGACGCGAACCCTGCGATACATCGATCCCTGGAGTGTTTTTCGCGTGGCTCTCGTGGCCCACTTTGTTCTCTATCTCGTTTTGCTGTTAGCGGGTGTGTTGTTGTGGAATGTCGCTAACGCCACAGGAACGGTCGACAATATAGAGCGCTTCATGGAGAGTTTCGGCTGGGAGTCTTTTGAATTCAATGGCGGAGAACTCTTTCATCAGGCTTGGGTTTTAGGGCTATTTGCGGTAGTCGGACTCACCGGATTGGTAGTTCTGGCAGTCACCACCTTCAATCTCATCACCGACTTGGTGGGAGGTATTCGCCTCACTGTCTTGGAGGGACGTCCGACCCGTCGCTCGGCGGGGTCCAACCCGGTCAACAATCGCCCACAAAGTGAAGTAGATACCTCAGCAGGGATCCCGCCCGGCGGTTGAGTCCGGGTAGTCCCCACCGATAGGGTTCTACGACGCCGGGGCTATAGCTCAGTCGGTTAGAGCGCATCCCTGATAAGGATGAGGTCAGCTGGCGAGAGTTGACTCGACCACCCTCGTGAGCGAGACCCAGTTATCCGTGGCCGTGATTGGTTTAGGCATTGTCGGCGGACGCGTTGCCCGTCAATTAGGTGCATCGGGTTGGTCTGTTCTGGTCCACGATCAAAAACCCGAACTCATTCGAAGGTTGGCCAAGGTTCCGAATCTGGAGCAGTTTTCGAGCCCGACCTCCCTGGACGCCACGAGAACCCCGGTTGTGGTGTTGGCCACGGGATCAGATCAAGCACAGTGGGCTCGAGAATTACTAGAACGCGGTCATCACGTGGTGAGTACCAGTGATGATGTGGGCGACACCCGGCGCTTACTCGAACTAGACGGGCTCGCTCGGAGCCAGCAACGATCCTTGGTGGTGGGAGCGGCGGCCAGCCCAGGGCTGACTGGGCTTTTGGTTTCTGAATTGAGCCACCGGGTAGATGTCGTTGATGAGATTCATGTGGCTACCCACGGGACTGGTGGGCCTGAATGTGCTCGCCAACATCACACCGCTCTTGCTGGAGAGGCCAACGGTTGGCATGACGGTGAATGGATCCATCGTCCAGGAGGAAGTGGACGCGATCTTCTGTGGTTTCCAGAGCCAATTGGCGGCAAAGATTGTTATCGGGCTGCAATGGCCGATCCGATTTTGCTCCATGAGGTTTTCCCCCAAGCCCAACGTATTAGTGCTCGCCTGTCAGCAAATCGCCGAGATCGTTTTACTTCGCGATTGCCCATGTTGTCTCCACCTAATGCCGAAGGAGGTCTGGGTGGTGTCCGGGTCGAAATTCGCGGCTCTTATCAAGGGCAGCGACGTACTGAAGTAGCCGGGGTTGCCGAGCGCACCGGAATGATCGCCGCAGCTGTTGCTGCAGCCTGCACTAAATATGTCTTGCAGAATCACATTTCGCCCACCGACTCGTTGTATCCACTGAAGGCTGGAGTGGTGAGGTTGGGTAGTTCAACATTGAATAATCAGATTCTGGTTGATGAGATCATTCGAAGTGGCATTTCCATCTTTGAATATGTGGGTGCTGAATACATGAGTTCGCAGACACCTTCTTCCCAAAAATCGGGATCCCAAACCTTGAAGTCGCGGGCCTAGGGTTCATGGTTGGTATCAATATTCATGATGTTGCTCAAGAACGATTGAGCACGATCAATCAGCGGTACTCCACTCGCCGCCGGCGTTTGGTGGAGGCCTTGGTTCAATCGCCTCACCCACTTGTGGCTACGGACATTGTCGACCTCAATGACGATCTTCCTCAAAGCACCGTCTATCGCAACTTGGCAGTTCTCGAGACTGCTGGCGTGGTGGTCAAAGTTCTGACGAACGGGGATCGCGCCGCTTTCGAATTAGCGGAAGACCTCAAGGGGCATCACCACCATTTGGTTTGTGTGGATTGCGGCATTGTGCTCGATATCGAAATTCCTGTTGCCGTGGAAAAGATTCTTGACGACGGCCTGCGCGACGTCGCTGAAAAGACGGGCTTTACTCTTATTGGGCATCGACTCGACCTCATGGGACGATGCTCATCTTGTTCCGCTTCAAGCAGTTGACAAGTA
>JBJOFA010000348.1:0-2762 GCA_046049015.1 Actinomycetota bacterium
GTCGCCATGATCATTTCATTCACATAGAGAAGACCGGGCGCATATTCACGACACAATGATCGAAATGGTGCATTGGTCACCCCGGCCATTGGCGCTAGGACAATGGGCGACGGCAATTCGATACTTCCAATTTTCAATGACTGCATCGTCATGATGTGAGCCCTTCCATGACGGGTAATCGAAGATTTGGAAAGGCGCCCGTATCAAGATTTGTCGGTCCATCACTGCGGAGGCGATACCAGGCTGCGGCGCCGATCATGGCGGCATTATCGGTACACATGGCCCGACTCGGCAGCGAACATTGCCGACCAATATCTGCGCTCATGGCCGCGAATTTTTCGCGCAACAATGAGTTAGCAGCCACGCCGCCACCAAGTACCAAACCCTTGGCATCAACTTTCTCTGCGGCTCGGCGGGCTTTGGCTACTAATACGTCGACAACTGCTTCTTGGAAAGAAGCTGCCACATCAGCCGTTGCAATATCAGGGTGTTTGCGGACGTAGTTGACCACCGACGTTTTTAGCCCGCTAAAACTGAAATCAAGGCCATCATGCAACATGGCGCGCGGAAAATCTATGGCTCGCGAATTTCCAGTGCGCGCCAGTGCATCAACTGCCGGTCCACCGGGATAGCCAAGTCCCAAGAATCGAGCCACTTTGTCGAAGGCTTCACCAGCAGCATCATCAATGGTCTTTCCAAGTATGCGGTAACGACCGTGGTCCTGCATTTCCACCAGCATGGTGTGCCCGCCCGAAACCAACAAAACAACTAGGGGCATTTCCAAAGTCGGATCTTCCAACATTCCGGCGTAAAGGTGGGCTTCCATGTGATTGACACCGATATAGGGAACCTTCCAAGCCAATGACATGGCCTTGGCTGCCGATACTCCGATGAGAAGTGCCCCAATCAATCCCGGACCATGAGTTGCGGCCACAGCATCAATTCGGGTCTCATCCACATCAGCTTCTTTGATGGCTTGCGCTATCACGGGATTCAAGAGATCAAGATGGGCCCGGCTGGCAATTTCTGGAACGACACCGCCGTACACCGCGTGGAGATCAATTTGGGAGCTCACCACACTGGACAGAACATCACGTCCTCCCAAAACCAGTGACGCCGCCGTTTCATCACAGCTTGTTTCAATAGCCAAGATCAAAGTTGATTCATTGATCATTTTCTCGGACGCCAACATCATGATCGGCTCTCCCCATGCGCCATGGTCGCGAAACGCCGGCGAAATTCAGATCCCTGAATGTCGTGAGCCCACATGACCAAGGCATCCTCGGAATTTTCGTAATAGCGCTGACGGATACCTGCTGGGGCGAACCCGAGCGATCGATACAAGTTTTGAGCCGCCACATTGCTGACTCGCACTTCAAGAGTAAGAGCCTCAACACGACGATCGAGAGCGGTATCTATGAGGTGCACTAACAAGACCCGACCGATACCACGCCGACGCTCCTGAGGATGAACGGCGATATTCGTGATGTGAGCTTCATCTGGGGCAAACATCAAGCCTGCATAACCAACGAGATCGTGATCAGAACGAACGACGACGTAATACCGCTCTCCATGACGAGCCAGATCGATCTCGCTGGCGAAGACGCCGGGCTTGGGATAACACTGCTCTTCAATGACTAAAACATCACGAATATGTCGACGCCGCAAAGGTTCAATAGCTAAAGTTGAGTGAGGCCCGGTTCTCGAATCTGATTCCTCTGACCGCAGAAAACGGGAGACGATACTCATAGCGGCGCACCTTGCGGAGCACGGGTCGCCCAATTGATCTCGGCATCAGGACGCCGGAGATAAAGAGCAGAGATTTCGGTGTAGGCCACCCAGTCCTCGCGACGCAATTTTGCCTGAACCCGTTGAATAAGAGAACTGGCACTCGGGTAAGCCAAAAAATGGTCAGCGATACTTGCAAAGCGGCAGTTTTCAATTTCTTGGCGATAGGCAAGGGCGCCGTCGCCCACACAGATGACATCTTGGGCTCGGTCGTTCACAGCAACAAGGAAATCCTCAACTGTTCCAGCCGTCGGTTCGCTAACCGAACGAATGTCATGATCCTCGACACGGAAAAATTCATAGAAGACCTGACCTTTTCGACCATCCATCACCGATGCGATCACGCCATTTGAATAGTGGAGGGGATGAGCCAAAAGTTCCAAACTCGTCAGACCAATCATGGGCACATCCAACGCCTGAGAAAGTGCCTTACCGGTGGCTAGTCCAACCCGCAATCCCGTGAACATTCCAGGTCCAATATCAACAGCAACGATTGAGATTTCGGTGATATCGATATCGGCTTGGCGACAGACCAGATCAATGGCGGGGACCATCGTTTCGGCGTGACGCCGTCCCCGAGTCACCTCAAATGCGGCCCGAACCCCTTCGCTATTGCCCAAGGCAACACCAGCGCGTTCAGTTGCCGTCTCGAGACCAAGTACGAACATGCCTCAGGACACCTTCTGCCAAGGAGCGAGGGCGGCTTCCAGACGAGACCAACGAGAATTCCACGCCAATCCCACCGGCCGGATTGTCAACCAGCGTTGACAGTCACTGTCATCCACCGGTGAATCGCTGGCGCCAACCCGCTCGAACGTCACTTCAAGATGGTCTCCCACCAATTCAGCGGCCGCTTCACCCCATTCCACTAAGAGAATTCCGTCATCTTCAACCAATTCACCAAGAGCCAGATCAACCACCTCGCTCAGCAAGTCCAGGCGGTAAAGATCAGCGTGGTGCAGGACTATTCGACC